>CADAHD010000342.1 GCA_902787595.1 uncultured Lachnospiraceae bacterium | reverse complement strand
GGGAAATTATCGGCTTTATCCAAAGAAGCCTCAGCATCATAAGTATGGCAGTTTCCGCGCCAGCTGACGCCCAGCGCGCCGGCGTCGTTTCCACAGGCATTCTCGTCAAAGAAGTTAAGACTCAGGGCCAGCGCCGCAAGATAATCATTATCCTCTCCCGCAGCCTGCACGCTCATTACCGCCGGACTGCCGGGCAGCTGTGAAAACATCAGCGTGATCATCAATAATGCCATTATCAGGATCCTGAACTTCTTCTTTTTCTTTTTCATTTTCTTCTCCTTGCTTTATACTTTTCTGACCGCCATGCCCATACTGCGTTTTTATGACAGGGCCGCTCATCTGTCCGTACTTAAAGGAACGATCTGCGTATCACTTCCATCTGCTGTGCGCTTAAGTCCTCGTCACAGCGAAGATATACGATGCTCTTTCCGTCAAAGATCAGATACCGCTGCATTATTGGACTGTATTTACCTTTTATGCAGAGCACTGTGATATCGTCACTCTCAAATTCCGGAACATGTGTTGCTATATCCGTGTCAAAATTGATACTCAGCTGTCTGTACTTTTCTTCACGTGCCTCTTTTAACAGCCTGTCGTAAGTGCTTTTGAATCTGGGTTTGTAGATATTGAATCTCCAGCTTCTGCTTAATCCCGTCTCATCGGAAATGTATTCCTCCTCATTATGCCCTTTTGCCGCCTCTTCGTCATAAGCCGTAAGCGTATACTGATCCACGGAAAGGATGAAGTGCCCCCAGTGCGTATCCGTCTGATCCCTTTTTACGAATACATCACTTTCGCCGAATACTTCCATATCCTTCTCAGCCAGGCTTATCTGCTCTTTCGATGAGCTGTTCATGATCAATACCACCACTATCGTGATCCCCGCGATCAGGACTGCCGACCATACTACGGACAGGACCACCAGTAAAGCCTTGTAACTGCCGCGGCTTAATCTCTTTTTCTCTGCATAAACCGATAATCCCCGGCTTATAAAGACAAGCAATATGATCACAGCCCATATGAAGGGAAACATGAACACTTCCCTCTCACCGAATTTAAGTCCCATCAGCAGCATAAAAGCTGAATGCACCAGTCCGAAGGCTATGATCAGGCCGTAGCCCGCTTTGAAGCTTAAGTTCATCTTATTCGGCGGTATCTTTTCACCGCAGGCAACAGCGCGTCTTGCCTTGCCGCGCCATGCCAGATAAAAGATGAGCATCATTATATACAAAGCGCCGACAAATATCCATAGCATCGAAGCTGAAAAATGCAGAAAGCTGCATTCCATCACATTAAGGCTGTTTGTCAGATTGATCAGGAGATTGAGAGCTGACATGGCTATAAAGATCAAAGGAAAGACTATCTTCATCTGCCGCTGCGCCTTTTCTATCGTCTTAAGCTTCATTGCCGGATCGCTTTCTATATCGGGAGCATCTTTGTCTTCGGTATAAAAGTAGTCGATCTTGCCCGAAGAACAGATAAAGTTCCAACCTGCCTTTTTGCAATATTCTATATATTCCTGATTGCTCTCTATCGTATAGGTATCATAAATACTGCCTTCAGAAAAGATCTCCACTGCAAAGCGCAGCTCTCCGGGCTCTGTTTTAACAAAGTTAAATCTGGTAGTTCCTGTGATATCCTTAAGCATCCAGCCTTCCCGCGCCATCTTCTCAAGATAAGCGGCCGTTGAATCAAGATCATCATATGATACCGCGCGGTTTGTGCTGAATGTATTATCATCTTTTTTCATATTCTTTAACCTCTCATTGATCCCATATTCTTTTCGTAATCCACTACCTGCGCCTTCAGCCTCTCGTACTCCTCTTTGAGGACCATGCGTCCGGCATCCGTCAAAATGTAACTGCGCTTCCTTCCTTCGACAGCCGTTTCCCTGATAAATCCCTGCTTGACGAAATCTCCAAGCAGCGCATACAGTGTGCCCGGACCTATCGTGATCCTGCCGTCCGTCATCGCTGCTACCATCTCCATTATGTCGATGCCGCAGCATTCCTCTTTCAGACAGATAAGTATGTAAAACATCTGCTCCGTCAGCGTTTTATATTTCAGTCTTGCCAATTCCTTCTCCTCCTTCTGTAAGGATAGCTTCACGTGAATTTATATCGATAATTGATATCGATATTCAATATTGATTATCGATAATATAGCATGCAATAGGCAGTCTGTCAATATCGATTTTCGATATTATTTAAATTTCAGATGCTGGGATGTTGGGAAAATGCTGCCGCCGCCGGATCTGACGGATGTTGATCACTTTTGCCGGATGTTGCCGGTTATGCAGGATTTGCAGGATGTCGCTGCTTTTTTGATATCAGACCGATGCTCTCAGGCGGGGAGAAGCCCCAGGATCAGGCCCGTGACAAAGACTACCACGCAGGATACAAAAGCCACGACGGGAAGGCTCTGCTTTTTCCACGCCAGTATAAGGGCGCAGATTATGCCGGCGGCCGCCGTGCGTATATCGCCTGTGGCTGTAAGTATGGCCGGAAAGGTCATGACCGTAAGAGTGACATAAGGCACGTAATATAAAAACGAGCGCAGGGTCTTGTTCTTTATCTCCTTACGCAAAAGTGTAAGAGGCAGCATACGTATGAGGTATGTTACCACCGCCATTACCGCTATGTATATCCAGATGTTTCCGCTCATTTGTTTTCTCCTGTGTAAAGTTCCTTCGGGCTTACGCCCTCAGGATGACTGATGTTTTATACTTCGCCCTCAGCAGGACCGTTTTTTGCATTGGTAAAGCCGCTTCAGGCTTCCTGCGTATCTTCTACCGGCCAGATCAGAGCCGCCGCCAGCGATATGATCACCGTAAGTATTATTATCCTGCTGCCGCCGGAGAT
>CADAHD010000341.1 GCA_902787595.1 uncultured Lachnospiraceae bacterium | reverse complement strand
AGCCGCAGTTTAGCAGCGCCATAAAAAAGAGAAAACAGCCGACAGACAGTATGATCACGACGGCTGCTTTAAACAGGCCGCTGTCAAAAGCAGAAGACACCTGCGCATATTTTACAAGCACGGTTGCCAGAGTAAATAAGCCTGCCGCTGCAAGCCTTACACAACTGCCCTCTTTTTTCTTTATGCGTCCCTCGTATTTAAAGAACGCAAACAACGCTGCGTAGAAAAAGATGCTTAAAGGATCACGCACACTAAGCCCGGCAAGAAGCACGAGCGCCCAGCAAGCGAAAAGGGCAAACAAAGCTGCCCTCAGCATTTGATACTTATTATTCTTTTCTTTTTCAGAATGCATTACCAGATAGTCCTTCCGCCATCGAGAACCACGGTGGATCCTGTCATATATGTTGCCGCATCGCTTATCATATAAAGTATGGTGCATACATATTCATCGGGACGGCTCATGCGGCCCAGAGGTATAAGCTTTGAGATCTTGGACTGAAATTCCGGATCCTGGCCGTTTTCGAGACTGGCGGGACAGAGTGTGTTTACCCTTATGCCCTTGTCTGCCCAGTACACAGCCAGATATTTGGTAAGACCTATTAGGCCATGCTTTACAACAGAATAGGAAACCGGCTTGATGGTCTGCTGATCTTCGGGCACGCCTTCTTTCCTGTAGATACGCTGATCGGGAGCTATAAGGCCGTAATCGGATGATATATTCAGGACCACGCCGCTATGCTGCTTCTCCATGACTTCGCCGAATACCTGGGCGCAGAGCATCGCTCCGGTAAGGCCTACGGCTATATCCTGATCCCAGATGTTTACGGGAAACTCGTGAAAGCGCATCGCGCCCAGATTCTTTGAGCCGCCTTCTACCTTGGGATTGTTTGCTGCATTATTTATCAGGACGTCAATATGTCCGTATTTTTCCAGAAGCTCATCGCGAACTTTTTCAAGAGCCTCACGGCTGGTGATATCGGTCACAAAACATTCTATCTTCGTATCCTCACCGTATTCCTCAGTGACGCTTTTCTTTACGCGCTCCATTCCCTGGGGAACTATATCCAGGAGTACGGCTATACCGCCGCCCTCAACTATGGCCTCGGTGTGTTTCATTCCGATAAGTCCGCCTCCGCCGGTGACTATGCAAACCTTTCCGGGTATCTCAAATCTGTTAGTGTAAATTTTTTTCATTTCTTTCCCTCCGTTATTTATTTCAGAAAACGTTGATCTTCAACGACGACCTCCGCCGTGACAGTGCGGTGCTCTACTCCGTTATTTATTTACTCCCTTTTTACAAAAGTGTTTCTACCCGACAAACATAAATTGTCAGGCCGTGCCTGTTATCTCGCCGGCGTAACTGATACGTTCTCCAACTCGATAATATATCCGCTTGCCTGCAGTTCACCTCTGTGTTTTTCCACTTCTTCACTTGAATCTGTCGGTATCTCTTCGGATATCCCCGGAACAGGTTTCAACATATTACGGCCGGACACAGGCACCGATTCATATTTTTCATAGTATACGGAAATACTGCTTACAACGCCTTTAAGCTTTAATACGCCATCCCAGTTATCAAAATGGGCATCATAAACATATTCCAGGCCCTCTGTTTTTATAGCAGTGACAAGCCTGTCCGCCGGAATAACATACCATTCGACGTTGTCCCCGCGCTTAAATGGCTCACCGCAGCATTCCATCTGCCATAATTCATAGAAAACTTTTGTGTTCATCTTTTCTACTTTTTCCCGGATAATCGGAGCTCTATAATCTATTGTTTCTTCTTCCGTGTACTCTTCATTCGTTTTTGTTTCTCACCCCTATATATCCCGATTTGTTTTCACAGACACACAAATGTAAATAGGGATTTTATTTAAAAAACATCTATCTTCAACCCCAGCTCTGCCGATTCCTTAAGCGATGCCGCCATCTCAAGACTTACGATCCCCGCCTTTAAAGGTATTTTAGGCTCTCTGTCATTTTTGATACAGTCAAAGAAATCCTTCAGTTCCTCAATAAACATATCGTTTCGTATGAAGTCTTTTTCTTCCCATACTTCCGCCGGCTCATCACCTATATACTTTACGCACTTTGCTGTGAGCAGATCTGCTTCTATGCGGCCGTGATCACCCACCAGCTTGAATCTGTGAACGGGAGGATACTGTATAAAATCGGTATGCGTGTATACAGGAATACCGCCTTTATATGTGAACACCGCATCCGCGCTCTCTTCCACATCTATCTCCAGACCGCTGGACATCTTCATGTGCGCAGTCACTTTTTCAGGTTTTCCAAGTATCCACTGCAGGATATCAAAATCATGCATCTGCAGATTGAGCACGGGACCGCCGCCCATCTTTTTCCTTGCCATATAGGTATCGCGGTAATCTTCGTAACGATGCATGGTTATCACGCGCTCGGAAAACTCGCTGCTGCCGTATACCAGATTTCCCAGCTCTCCGCTCTCATAGCTTTCCTTCATGCGCTGAACTGACGGATGATAACGATTCTGAAATCCCATGAAAACCTTAAGTCTGTTCTTCGATACGATGCGCTCCAGCTTATCAACATCCTCCATATCATGAGATAAGGGTTTTTCGATCAGCATGTGACAGCCTGCTTTCGCGCAGGCAAGCGCTGTTTCCATGTGACGTGAAGTGATATTCGTGATAAAAGCCACATCCGGTTTTTGCGCCAATGCCTCCTCGAGTTTATAGTAGGGAGTAATATTATATTCTGCTTCCAGATCAACGCCTTCGCGTATCTTAAGATCATCGCTGAAGGTCGTCTTGAGCCCGCGGCTCCTGAAAGCGATTATCTCTACATCATTGCCGTATAGTCTGCGCAGATTTCTAACGTGTC
>CADAHD010000340.1 GCA_902787595.1 uncultured Lachnospiraceae bacterium | reverse complement strand
TCCCTCGGAAAAATGAGTGCTGATGAAGCCGAAATCCACCTCGCCCTGCTCTATATAGCCCCGGATGCTGTTGTACTCCCCCTGCTTTATTACGAAGTTCACGCCGGGATGGGTCTCCTTGAAGTTTTTCATGAGCTCGGGGAGAAGCTCACGGCTGACGCTGGTGAAGGAAGCTACTCTGATGGTCGCATCCTCCATTCCTGTTATCTCAAGCCTGCGCCTTATCAAAGCGTCTTCTGCATTTTTTATAGCTTCAAAATACGGGAAGTATTCCCTTCCGTCCGCTGTAAGCTCAAACCTCCCCCTGCTCCTCGTGATAAGCTTGGTTCCCAGCTCCTCCTCGAGGCTCTTCACGATCTGGCTTACGGCGCTCTGTGAGTATCCCAGTTCCATGCCTGCCAGGGTGAAGCTCCTAAGCTCCGCAGCCCTGCAAAACACTGCGTATCTCGATGCTGTCTTCATTTCTTTTCCTGCTCTTTTCTTGAATTACGTTTTCTAATGTATCTATTATAATTATTCGTTTTACTAATGTCAATCCCTGTGATATCATAGTGATTGGCAGATATGTTAAGTATTTGACGCAGGAGTAAAGACGCTATTTATGAGTAAGTTCGAACAGACGAAAAAGGAGATATTTCTTAACGGTCTCAAGAACGGCATTCCTATCGCCGTTGGGTATTTTGCAGTGGCCTTCAGTCTGGGTATAACCGCCAGAAGCTGCGGCTTCAATGCCTTCCAGGGATTCCTTGCCAGCATGACCAGCTATGCCTCTGCAGGGCAATATATCGGATTCACGCTTTATGCCGCGGGTTCCACGCTTTTGCAGCTCGTCATCATGATGCTGATCACGAACGCCAGGTATCTTCTGATGGGTATCGCTCTCAATCAGAAAGTCAGGGAAGGCACTACCATCGGTCCCAGGATCCTGATAGGTATGACCATCACGGATGAGATCTTCGGAGTAACCATCTCAAAGCCGGGCTACGTCAATCCGTACTTCAACGTAGGAGTATGGAGCATCGCCCTGATATTCTGGTCCCTGGGTACCGCCCTCGGCATCGCGGTCGGTAACATCCTGCCTTTAAGAGCAGTGAGCGCAATGAGCGTTGCTCTCTACGGAATGTTCCTGGCTTCCATCATACCTCCCGTCAGAAAGGACAAAGCCATCGGCATCGTTATCGCCTTCAGCTTTGCCTTCAGTTATCTTTTCACCGTGCTTCCCGGAGTGAGTGAACTCTCATCGGGAAACCGCACCATACTTCTCGCCGTGGTGATATCTGCGGCAGCTGCTCTCATCGCTCCCAGAAAGAACGAGGAGCCTGAGATCGCAATGGAAGGAGGCGGAGAATAAGATGAACGGGATCAACGTATATGTATGGATAATAGTCATGGCGCTTGCGACGGGTGCGACCCGAATCCTTCCCCTGACGCTTATCAGAAAACCCATAGAAAACAAGTTCATACAATCTTTCCTATATTATGTCCCCTACGTCACGCTGGCCGTGATGACCTTTCCCGCAATTATGGATGCGACACAGGTGCCTGCCGCCGGAGCGCTTGCTTTGGTCGCAGGTATCGCGGCCGCATGGTTCGGCGCAGGCCTCTTCGGAACTGCCGCCACCTGCTGCCTGATAGTGCTCATAGCAGAATTACTGCTTATATAATAAGTTCCCCCATATAAAAGGCCTGCCCCGATGGGCAGGTCTTTTTGCGGTTTCAGATGAGCAGGCCCTCGATTATCCTCCATATTGCGCTGTTATCGAAGGGCATGTTTTCTCCGTCAAATGTAAGTATCAGATTCTTCGGAGGGTAGATTCCGTTTGCCAGATACATCTTCAGCCTTTCGTAGTTATCCTTCTGATACTCAGGCTTATCCATCATCCCCAGATGTTCCCAGTACATGAGGCTGCCGTCTTTAAGCCTTATGGTAAAATCCGGGTACAAAGGATTCGTATTATATCCATCACAGTTTTCAGTCACCAGCTCAAGCCTTTTTTCATAGCGGAACTCAAGACCGGAAGCATAGACCCCCTCAGCTATGAGCATCTCATTCTTTGATCTGACCATAAGATCAAACGAGGTCCTGTGCTTAAGCCCTTTCCTGTCTTTAGTGTTTTCTGACTGCACAACACTGCTTTTCCCGGCAGCCTTGCTTATCCAGGCGTTGCCTTCCGGCATGTCGTCATACGGACCTTCATTTGAGCCGTTATTCTCCAACACATCCTTTAGTTTCATATAAGCTGCGGGCAAAAGCTCAACTACCGAATCCGCATCGTAGTTATAGAGCTTTTTAGACATCTTCGTCATTACATCAATATTGTTTCTCAATACTTCAGCAGTCTTCGCATTTAATTGCTTTTGGTATAGTTCCTTGAGCATTTCAAAGTCAGACATGCGTACATACTTTTGCTTCTTTTCCTTTCTCCCTCTTATGAAGAAACGGGGTATGCCTTTTATTATTCTATAAGTCAGGCGATCCTCTGATAATTCTGCGGTTTCATACTTTTGGAGAATCCTCCTCTCAATATTTATTTCATTTTCAATCATTTTTACTACACTCATTTGACTTCTCCCTAACTTTTAATATGCTCTAAAAAATAATAAGGCATCCAGCAGATCATTGTTATTAGAGTATACCTAAACTGATACTTTTTTAATAATAGGTATTCTTTTAAAGATGCATCCTCTCTCCCATTTCAGGTCAGTATACCAAAACCATCATTTTCTCTCTTTTCGGTATACTTTGCAGGCATTATGACGGCTATGTGCTCGCTGTCGGTATACCCAAATTGCCATTTGATCCCTTTTCGGTATACTTTGCAGGATTCCACACATCTAGCATCCCCTTCAGGTATACCGAAATCATCATTTT
>CADAHD010000339.1 GCA_902787595.1 uncultured Lachnospiraceae bacterium | reverse complement strand
ATCCAAAACACTTGCTTCCGCATCTTTTTTATCGGCAGCTCCGGCCAGTTCATCAGCCGTATCGCGGGCCAGCTGCTCCATCTTCTCCTCTGCTTCTATCCCAAACAGCCACTCAAATTCGGAGAGTCTTTCCGTGGCCTCCACTGCATTCGAAGCATCGCAAAGCTCTGCGGCGGCCTCTGCATTCGTGGCATCGCAAAGTTCTGCGCCTGCTGCCGCCTCTGCTTTTCTGTCTTCATCCTCCAGTTTATATGGCTTTTCCAGACCGGCATCCCTTAGCGCCAGTGTGATGGTGCGCCTTACCGCGCCTTCTTCTATAAGCATCTCACCGCCCAGCGACCGCAGCTGGTCGTTTAAGGATCCGTCGTGCTCAGTCAGATAAAAGAGTATGCCTCTCTCACGAAGATTTTTATACAGCTCCAGCAGTCTCTCAACAGCCGTAACATCTATGCTTCCTATGCCGCGTGCATCCACGGCTACCTGATGGGTATCTTCTTTTATGGCGTTTTCGATATCATTACAGAACTTATCTATATTTGCAAAAAAGAGATTTCCGCTGAAACGGTATATCAAAGTGTTCTTTATAGGTCTGGCCGCAGAATTGCGTTTAAGCGAATAAAAATTCCCATGCCCCGGTATACGCCCTACAAAAGCGGTGGGCGGAGTCACGCTCCGTATAGCTGTTTCTCCGAAGGAAAGCACAACGCCGATGATGATGCCGTAGAGGGTTCCGAAAAACATAACGCCTAAGAAGGCTATGATAAATACCAGCCATTCATTCCTGCCCGTATTCCACAGCTTGCGCTCGAGCTTAAGTTCAAGTATGCCGATAAGCGCCGTGATAACGATCCCCGTAAGGACCGGTACCGGCAGATACTGTATGAAAGATGTACCGAATAAAAGGATAAGGAGCATAGTCAGACCGGCAGATAAAGACATAAGCTGGGAACGCACGCCCTGTGAATCGGCGATACCGCTCCTTGATACACTCCCGTTTATCGGACAGCATCCGAAAAATGCTCCGGCCAGATTCATTGCACTGTATGCCAGCAGTTCTTTATTATTATCCAGATCATCACGGTATTTCCTGGCATAATTGCCCGAGGCTAAAAGTGTCTGCGCCATTATGACTGCTGCGATACCCAGCGACTGTATGATCAGATCGGGAAGATTAGCAAAAAAACCTTCTGTCTGTGACAGCGCAAATGTAAAAGCACCGTTTCCGTCAAACCCAAAACCCGGAAGAACAGGCTTTGGAAAACCCGGCTCAACATAAGCCATAAGCTTAACACCGTATCCGTCCAGGTGAAATACTATCTGGAGCAGCGCTCCCGCCGCCATCATAATGACCGTCATAGGAACTTTGGGAATGAACTTTTTACAGATAAGGATTATGATAACCGTCCCCAGTCCCAGTATAAAAGAAAGCGGATGGAAACTGTCCTTTTGTGAGATGATATTATTAAGAAGACTTATAACTTCCCCTGTCCCCGGATCTCCTCCGAAAAGCTTGGGTATCTGCATCATTATGATGGTCATGCCTACGCCCGATATGAAACCGCCCATCACCGGTGTGGAGATATACTTTACGACTCTGCCGGCTCCCAGCAGATAAAGCACAAGAAACCACAAAGCTGTGAGCAGGGTTATAAACGGGACTGTTAGCAGGGCCTCTGCAGACATCGCAGCTATACCGGCCTGCGACAGCATGCTTCCCACGATCACTGCCGGCATTGCATCCACACCCACAACGAACTGTCTTGATGTGGTAAGCAGGCCGTACAGGATTATAGGTAATACGGAACCGTAAAGACCGTATATGGCAGGCAGGCCCGCTATCTGCGCATATCCCATGGATATGGGTATCGAGACCAGAGCTATGACTATACCGCCGAAGATATCCCTTCCGTAGTTAATGCTTTTGCTATCCGGCTCACTCAAAATCATATTTCTCGCGTATCTCCTGACTGGGCTCATAATCCCCGAGATACTCATCCGAAGAACGGATCAGTTCATCATAGCGGACGACCTCAACCCTGCGGTCCTCATAATTCTGTCCCAGCACGATCAGGTCATTACCGATCGTTCCCTGGATAAGCGGCATTTCACAGATGGTATCAAAATCTTCATTCAGTATCCGGGAAACATCTTCAGTATCAAGGACATAAGTATCCCATGCATCACAATACCACAGAGTCACTCCATAGCTATTCGGGATCGTTATTCTTTTGACGAGCTTTTTGCTCTCCCGGTCAAGGATCTGCAGCAGGCCGCCGGAATAAAACGCCAGAAGATATTTTCCGTCATCGGAATAGATCGCATTGATAATGGAGGAGGGATTCAGCACAGCATAATCTGCCAGCTCATCATCGTCGGCCCACTGATAATCGTACATATCACGGTAGTTGCCTTCTCCTTCCTTAACTTCCGTTCCGATCTCATCATTCATATAACCGACGATATAATTTGTTCCCTGAGAAACAGCGATCAGCTTATCCGTAATTACAGCCATCTGGATAGTTTCGCTCGGTATACTTAAAAAGAAATCATCCGTCACCTCCCAGAGAACGCCTGTATCCGCCATGGTAAATACCTTTCCTGAAGACGTCATATAGTAGAAACAATCATCTTCTCCTATCCATTCGGTAAGTATCCCTTCATCCAGTGAATAATGGCTGATAATATCACCCGTATTCCTGTCTATCATAGTCGCATCACCACCGTAGAGGTACAGGCCATAATCCGAAATAACCATCCCTACAGTGAATACATCATCGATATGTCTTTCCCACAGTACTTCCCCGCTCTTAAGATCTGTCGCACGTAAGATGGTGCCTGTCTCTGTGGTGTCATCAGAGCCGGCTTCATCGGGATCGGCTCCGTCGGGGTCCGCCTCATCGG
>CADAHD010000338.1 GCA_902787595.1 uncultured Lachnospiraceae bacterium | reverse complement strand
GGCCCGATACGGAAACGTACCGCACGTCCGTCTTGCCGTCGCGGAGCGTATCGTTCATGCCGCCCTCGACGGAGTAGAATCTTCCCTCCTCGGCCGGCCCCAGCGCAAGCTCCGCCTCCTCGCCGAACTTGATGCCTCTCTCTTCGAGGAACTGCTCCAGCGCAACCACCTGCTTATTTGCGACTATATCGGGCAGGCAGAAAGGCTCTTCTTCAGTACCGAAGGTCTTGCCGGATGAGCTCAGATCTCCCAGATATGTGCAGCTCTTTATAGATGCCGAAGTTTCATCTCTGAGCTTAAGATCAAAGAGGAATGCTCCGTCGGCAGTCTGCTCACCAACTTCGTAATGATCGCCCTCACTGTCACTGTAGCAATAAGGCACATAATCAGATGCCTCTGAGTAGGTAGCCCAGGTGCACATACGTGGCTTAGCATAATCGGATTTATTATCCGTGCTGGGATCGGGTTTGGTATTTCCTCTCTCAACATTCTTGGGACCGTATACACAGATGTCCTGCGCAGTTACATCCCTGAAAATATTTGCATCAAAGCCCAGCTTGGATTCTCTTCTTGCAGGATCACTCTGGATATTAAGCCTGCTGAGCTTTGAGCAGCCCAGGAAAGTATTCATTGGCAGTCTTTCCTTGTCTGCTATGCCCATTACATCCAGGTTGACTTCCATCAGCCCCGAACGGTTTGCAAAGAGGAAATCTCCTATCCTGGATTCATAGAGGCACTTGGTACGCAGACTTGCCATATCCCCGGCATTGGTGGTGTCAATACTTGTAGGGATCACAGCTTCAGCTGCCGCGCCCTTAATCTGATCCGTTGCCTCAAAAAGATCGATATCCGCGCCGTAACAGGGTGTCTTTAAATTCTCTATCCACTGGGGGAAGGTAAAGCTCCTTAAGCTCTCTCCGCCCGCATCCTGCATGGCAAAGCAGGCCTTACCGAAGGAAATGGCGTTGGTAGCTCCCGAAAAGTCCACATTGCTCAGTGCCTTTGTATTATAGAAAGCATAGTCACCCAGCTTGCAAACTACGCTGGAATTAAGCTTTACTTCTGTCATTGCGGCGCAGTTATAAAAAGCGCCAAAGCCGATTTCCTGCACCATGCTGGGGATTGAGATAGCTCCCAGGGTCTGACAGTTGCCAAAAGCTTCTCTTCCTATAACCTTAAGATTATCGTAGAAATTAACGGTCTGGAATCTGGTGCAGCCGTAAAATACCTTGTCGCCTATATATGATACTTCTTCCATTGTGACCGACACAAGCGCCGAACAGTCTTCAAAAGCCTTATCGCCCACATAGGTGATGCCCTTGCCAAGAGTGATGTTCTGTATAAATGTATCGCCCTTGAACGCTTCAATTCCTACGCCTTTTATCTTTGCAGTCGCTGCATAGATACGGCCGGCTTCGTCCATGTGGTCTCTCCAGTCGCTCTGCCTGTCGGCTTCCGCATTCTCATCCGTAAGGATAAAAATGCGCTTGTTGATAGCCATTGTATCCTCAGTATGAGGGGATCTAAGATTTTGTTTCATCGCATCAGTAAGATAGTCTACATCCGCATAGCTTAAGCCCAGCTTACTCTTATCCGTTTTAACAGCAGAGTTTATCGGACTGTGCCAGTAGCAGAAAGCCTTGTCGGCATTACCGTCCTGAGAAAGGGTAAATACATGGTACTTCCAGTCTGAATACTTTACATCAGCATCAGGCAGAGCCATAAGCTCATCATAAGTCTTTATGTAGCCTGTTCCGTCCTGATTGGGTATCATGTTATCGGCAAGGAATCTTTCAAATCTCTCCTGATATGCCGTATATCCCTGGAAGACCACTTCCATTTCTTCCTTTGCCACACGGTGTCTGCTGTTTGTAGCTGCAGGTGATTTGGTGGTATCGCTGATCGCACCTTCCGGATTGTCATTTGTATTAGCTATAAGATATGCATCCCCGTAAGGATTGAATACAACAAACTTGAACGCGTTAAAATTTTCATCGATGAACTTGTCATAGAAAGTATCCGTATAGAAATCAAAGCCGGCACAGATAGAGCTGGCTATATATACGCTGGTATCTCCCAGATCATGGTTATAGGAACAGATGATGCCGGCTTTTTCCGTTGATGTACCTGAAGTGGTTTCATAGAAATCAAACATATAACGCAGCGAATTATTGGCTACGGTATATGAACTCTTAGTAGAAACAGAGGCTGTCTGGTGCGGTATAGCCAGCCCCAGATCAGGCGCTGCCGCATCCTTCTGTACTGCCGGAGCTTTTGTTAAGTCATCATCATAATTAAGGCCGCTGTTGGCGTCGGTGATCTTGTTTGCATTGGTAAAATAAGTACTCTTGCCTGCAACGCCGTTAAGCATGTTGATGGCATCAAAGACATCCTTCTGTTCGTTTGTTATGGAAGCCTGCGCTTTTCCCGACCTGTCGGCGGGTATCGCAGCTACTATAACGGCGCTGGCCAGACAGACGCCCGCAATGCTCCTGCGTATTATCTTCTTCATTCCCGATGTCATGGGTTTCTTTGCATCCGCTTTACGGGTATTGTTCTTTTTTCTCCTGTTATCAGCCATCGGATAACTCCTTTCTTTTTATCAGATTACCGGGCCGCAGCCGCAAACCCGTTATCCGATCCTCCCCCGGTATATCCTATTACCGGATCTTCTTGGCCACGACCACAAACCTGCCGTTCTCCTCATTGTAATCACAGGTAGACAGCGTCAGAAGCCGGTCTCCGTAGTAAGCCTTCACGCCGGTGTCATAGTAGGAAAGCCTGCTCATTTCATCCATATATGAGCTGAATTCCTCGGCAGACTGGGCGTCTATAAACTGATAATACTTGAATACCACTTCATCCGAGTCGTAAACGCGCGAACGGAAGGCATACATCACCTGGTA
>CADAHD010000337.1 GCA_902787595.1 uncultured Lachnospiraceae bacterium | reverse complement strand
CTGGCAGTTTAATCATGAGCCGGAGCCGGAACTGGTGGATCACGACTGTGTAAACGGAAGCGTAAGGATAACTACAGGCAAGGTATGCAGGAATCTGGTGCAGGCAAAGAATACGCTTACGCAGCGCACGACATATCCGGTCTGCGCGGCGCAGGTAACCGTTGACGGCAGCAGCCTTAAAGAAGGAGATTACGCCGGTCTTTGCCTGCTTGAGAGCGCGTATGCATTTATAGCGATCACCCGCAGGAAGGGTGAACTGTATCTGGTAATGTATGACCGCGAAGCGCCTGAAGGATTGTGGGGAGAAAGACATGATACAACTCCCGGCAGGGAGAGGGCGGCTGTAAAGCTTAACGGCAACAGCGCTGTACTTTGCGCAGAAGCGGACTTTACGATGATGAAGGATACTGCCTGTATGTATTATGTGGAAGATGGGGAAAAGAAGCAGCTTGGAGCGGAGGCAAAGCTCTGTTTTAAGCTGGATCATTTCACCGGCGCGCGTTTCGGACTTTTTGTGTATTCTACTGAAGAATGCGGCGGAAGCGCAGTGTTTACGGATTTTATTTATGAGTAAGATCTCAATCATATAAGAAAACATAAAAAGGAGGAAATAAGACAATGGCAGAATCAAGAGGACCGGTTGCACCTAAAGATCCTACAGCCAAAAGACCGTTTTATTACATTATGAGGGATAAGGAGATATGTCCTTTGCCCCAGCCGGATGGCAGAGGCATTACCTTCATATATGAAAGTGACGGCAGATTAAAGGCCAGCGCCAAGCTGGTAGGCAATCTGGAAGACGAGACTATGCTCGAAGAGCTTGTCAAAGTCGACACTTTCAGAAAGCAGGTCCACAGCGTGGGCGTATCCATACAGAAAGCCGGCGATCCCGTCAAAGCCACCTTTGCTTTCCAGATGTACGGACATAAGGATCCTTATAATTCCGGCACTACCCTTACCATGGACATCGATACCGACGGTATGGAAATGGTAATGGAGCTGGATAAATTCGAATGGTCCGATGATGATAATGTGGTGGGTCAGATACGCTTTGAATTTCCGGAGCCCGGCATAATGGCAAAGGTTTCGGTAGCTTTTTATCTGAATGACGGATATACGGCTCCCGAGCAGAAGGAAGATAAAGAAGTAGATTATAACAGTGAAGCTTACAAGAACATGATAGCAAAGTCGCTTATGCAGAAGGGCAATGTTCATCGTCTTAAAGCAGCCATCGAAAAGGCGCGCAGAGGCGAGAAGCTTGAATTTGCCTGCATAGGCGGTTCCATAACCCAGGGCGCAGGCGCGATCCCGATCAACACGGGCTGTTATGCCTATAATGCCTTCAAGGGCTTTTGCGATATTGCAGGACGCGGCTATGAAGACAATGTTGGCTATACCAAAGCCGGCGTAGGCGGCACCCCTTCCGAGGTGGGCATACTGCGTTACGATCACGATGTGACCGACGGCGGCAAAAAGATACCCGATGTGGTGATCGTTGAATTTGCCGTGAATGATGAAGGTGATGAGACCAAGGGCGAATTCTTTGATTCGCTTGTAAGAAGGATATATAACAGCCCCCAGAAGCCTGCTGTGGTACTGCTGTATTCCGTATTTGTTGACGGCTATAATCTGCAGGACCGCTTAAAATGCGTGGGCGAAGCATACCATCTGCCCATGGTCAGCATCAAGGATGCGGTTTACGATCAGTTCTATTTAAGCGAAGAGGATGGCGGAGTGGTAAGCAAGAGACGCTACTTCTACGATATGTTCCATCCCACAAATGTGGGACATCGTATCATGGCGGACGGACTTATCAATATATTCAAAGCAGCGGATGCTTCCGATGACGAAGAGGACTTTGATATAAGCGGCATCACTCCTCCCAAGGGCGGAGAGTTTGAGAACATCTACCTGGTAGACAGATCAAATATCGATAAATGTCCTGCAGTTATAAGCTATGACTGCGGAGCCTTTACGGGACACAGCACCGAAGTGCAGTTTGTCGAGCGTGATCTGGATCTGGGCGGAACTCCGGAGTTTAATGAGAACTGGCTGTATGAAGGCAAGGGCGGTGAGGCCGTATTTAAGGCAAAGATAAAGTGCAGCGCTCTGGTTGTTGCCTACATGGATTCAGCATCACCCGAAGTGGGCACGGTGGAAGTATACGTGAACGGCGATAAGAAGCTCACCATCGATCCGCATATCATAGGCTGGGCGCATTGCAACGCGTATATCGCGCACAGGGGCGGCCCCGCAGCAGAGTATGAGGTGGAGATAAGAGTGCCCGAGCAGGATAAGGACAAGCGCTTTACCTTCCTGGGCTTTGGTGTAGTGGATTAAAAGAAAGAACTATACAGCTTTTGAAATGAAGGAATGCCGGCATTAATTGCCGGCATTTCTGTTTCTGTATTCGCTTGGAGAACAGCCCTTCTGCTGTTTGAATATCCTGTTAAATGTGGAAATGCTGGAAAAGCCGGATGTGATGGCCACATCTGTTATAGGTATGTCTTGGCGCAGCAATAAGGTTTCTGCTTCCATTACGCGCCGCAGACACAGATAGTCGCTGAAATTATAGTTTGTATATTTCTTGAACAGTCTGGAAAAATGGAATTTGGAAAAGCCTGTCTTTGCTGCCATGTCTTCCAGAGAGAGTCTTTCCGTAAAGTGTTCGTCAATATATTTAAGCGTGTTGGTAAACAGGTCCATATATTCCTTGCGCTTTGTGGGCAGGGTATCGGTGCAGCTGTTTATCTGCTTTTCGTAATTTTTGCCCAGGCTTATAAAAAGCTGTAAAAGCAGCGACGGTATTGAAAGATCGGAGTATTCTTTTTCGGTAAAATACTCCCTGTTCATCTGCATGAGTATCCCATAGATCTCATCATAAGCCTGCTCGTTATCCTCACGGGTGATGAGCAG
>CADAHD010000336.1 GCA_902787595.1 uncultured Lachnospiraceae bacterium | reverse complement strand
AAACGAGGTGTAATATATGAGTTAGCCAAGGCTAACTGATTGATAAGAGAATCTTCAATAACCGTTTTACGATCGGGCTGAACCCAGACTGCCCGTGAGCAGACATCCTTAATGAGAAGGGCATCGAGAGGTGCCCTGAATTTCAGGCATGCGGTTAGTCGCGGCTAACTCAATACCCCCATACACTTTTAAAAGGAGCTTACTTACATGTCCGATGAGATTTTGGTCAGACACTGTGCGCCGACGTTGGCAGGACTGAAGACCGCAAACATGTTCAACTGCGAATACGATTCAGAAAAAGAGATGAGAGAAGATCTGAGGGAGTTAAACCGCAGGCTATCTTCCAAAGGCGTTATGGCCGTTCCTTTGAAATACAACGGCAAGACCTGCCTTGTGTATATCGTAAGGATCAGGAATCTTGAAGCGGATCTTTTGGATGATACTACATTGAGGATACTGAAGGATCAAGGTTATTCGGACCTCAGACCGGGCTGCCTCATAGCAAGACTTTCGAGAAGGCTGTCAGGTGATGATTTTCCTCACGAGATCGGGCTCTTTCTGGGTTATCCGCCGGAGGACGTAAAAGGTTTTATTGAAAAGCGGGAGTGTAAGTTAAGCGGTTACTGGAGGGTCTACAGCGACGTAAGTTCGGCAAAAGCAAAGTTTGACAAGTTCAGTAAATGCTTAAGGATCTATCTGGAGCAGCTCGAAAAGGGCAGAGGCCTGGAACAGCTTACAGTAGGCTTTGCAGGGTGATGATCAGGTTTTCAATAGTCAATTATATATTTTCAGGAGGTAATTTAATGGCAAAAGCAGCAGTAGTATTTTGGAGCGGTACAGGCAATACAGAAGCAATGGCAAACGCCGTAGCAGCCGGTACAATAATGGCAGCGGATTTCGTTATCTGCAATGACGCTCCGGATGATGAGGCTGTAGCGGCATGCGAAGCTCTCGGAGCAGCTCTTAAATAAATATAAAAGCAGACAAACAGGGGAAAGAAGACCCTCCGGCATATCCGGAGGGTCTTCTGTATGCTTGATATGCTGAAAAGATATAGTACCTTAAGCGCTAAAAAAGAACACAAAAAAAGCCATTTTTATATTGATATTGATACGAATTAGCGGTAAAATATTATATAGATTTGTTTTATTTTTAACAAGCATATGCGCTTTCTATTTTTTGCTCTGGATTTGGGCATAAAACCGGACAAACAGCATAGGCAGATCACAGAGGATAAGGAATTATGTACAAGATATCTCAGCTGGAAAAAGAATATAAAAGGAAACTGATCACAGCCGATCAGGCTGCAGCATATGTAAGGACAGGCATGAGGATCCATTTCGGCACGGGCTGCGGAACGGTAGTGGATATCGATAAGGCTCTCGCCAAGAGGGCAGATGAGCTTGAAGATGTTACCATCATATCGACGGCAGCCATCCGTGAGGAGCCTTTCGAGGTCTTCAAGGCTACTAAATCCAATGACCAGGTGCGTTTCGCATCAGCGCTTTTTTCTGCGCATGACAGAGTGATGAATCAGGCAGGGCGCTGCTGGTTCATTCCCATGATGTCCAGTGAGCTGCCGCAGCTTTGGGTCAATAACAACAACGAGGTGGACATCGCGTATTTCCAGGTGGCACCCATGGATAAGCACGGCAACTTCAACATCGGACCCCAGGTGGCGGACATGTGGGGCGTTTTGAAATCCGCCAAGATGCGTATCGTTGAAGTCAACGAAAACATGCCGATCGCTCACGGATACCAGACTCAGATCAATCTGTTTGGCATCGACTACGTTGTGGAGGGAAGCAATACTCCCCTTTCGGAGATCCCGGAGAAACCTCCGACGGAGACCGACCTGAAGATAGCCGCTCACGTGGTGAAAAACATCAGATCCCACTGTACGGTGCAGCTGGGAAGCGGAAGTCTTCCGAACAATATCGGAAAAATGATCGCCGAATCCGACATAAGAAACGTCGAGAGCCACACGGAGATGCTGAGCGATGCGTTCAGACATCTGTTCGAAGAGGGAAGGCTCACGGGAAACAAACCGGTGGACAGAGGTAAACTTGTATATACTTTCGCAGGCGGCACTAAAAAACTTTATGACTTCATAAACGACAACCCGATCTGCTGCTCTGCCCCTGTAAGTTACGTCAATAACTTCTCTACGATATCCAGGATACCCAACTTTATCTCGGTCACCAGATGCATGGGAGTCGACCTCTATGGACAGGTGACTGCGGAGTCTGCCGGACGCCTTCAGTTAACGGGTACCGGCGGTCAGCTGGACTTCGTAATGGGTGCTTTTGCATCGCCCGGCGGGCACAGTTTCCTTTGCACTCCGTCCACCAGGACAGACGCTGAGGGGAATATGTATTCCCTGATCACACCGGTCCTGAAAGATGGAGCCATAGTTACGATACCGAGAATGTGCACGGACTACATCGTCACGGAGTACGGTTCGGTCTCGCTCAAAGGAAAGTCCACCTGGGAGCGCGCAGAACTTCTGATATCCATTGCACATCCTGACTTCCGCGACGATCTCATCAAGGAAGCAGAAAAGATGGGCATCTGGAAGAAGACGTCGAAGCTGTTATAAATCAGGAGCACGCCATCAAAAAATCAATATGTGCGGCGTAATATCGCAGATAAGGATCCCCGGCTTTAACAGCCGGGGTTTTTAATTCGGAAGCCCTTGTCAAGTACTGAAAAGAATACATTCAAAAAGCCATTTTTTTGTTGATATTGATACGATTTCGCGGTAAAATATAAGGTAGAATTGTTTTATTTTTAACAAGGCGGGGAAGAAGCACGAAAAGGCCCGCCAATCCAACAAAACTATATGAAATAACCGGCATAAAGGATGAAAAGTTATGTATAAAGTAGAACAGTTACAGAAAGAATACAAGAAGAAACTT
>CADAHD010000335.1 GCA_902787595.1 uncultured Lachnospiraceae bacterium | reverse complement strand
GACATCTGCTCTCTCCATAACTCTGCTCTGGATCTGAAATAACAGTCATAATCAAAACCGGGATGATCCTGCGCGATCTTCATGGCTATGCTGACGCCTGCGATATCCGCAGATGCCTCTCCCCACTGCTGCTCACCGCTGCAGGCCATATAAGGCACGCCTACGACCTTGTCAAAATATGCCGATACTTTTTTAGCTTTTTCCATATATGCATTATAATCCGCCTCCGGCATCCAGCCATAAGGCTTATCGTCCGTTGCCACCTTATTTCCGTCAGCATCGTACTGTATTCCGTTAGGATCAAAGCCGTGCGTCAGCTCATGGCCTATGATGCTGCCCATCTTTGCAAGCATCTCTTCGTATGGCATGTCATCGCTGAAGGTAAAATCACTTATAAAACCGGCCAGGACAAAAAACTGGTTTAAGCTTCCGTTATAATATGCATTGTCCACTGATGTTGCTATCTCCGGACGCAGATCGTATCTCCATTCTCCGGGCACACGTTTTTCTCCTGTAGCGGCGCAGTTATGTTTAAGATTGCTCACTCTCAGCTTTACGTAAGTATCATAAAAAGAATCCGAAGTATCGATGGCAAGATAAGAACTGTCGATCAGCTCATCGGGTGAAAGAACGCAGAACTTCATCTTATTAAGTTTTTCAAGAGCCGCAGCCTTTCCTTCCTCGGACAGCCATTCTTCCTCTTTAATCATCGCTGCAAAAGCTTCCGCTGTATCCTCGCAGATCATTGTAAGTGTTTCTTTTGCCTTGGGATCCACATAATATGTCATATAGGCATTTTCTTCGGCAACACCCAGAATGCCTCTGCTTCCCATTATCTCGGTATATGTCTGATCTTTCACATATTCCTTATATCCTTCATCTGTTTCATCGGCGAACATCAGACATTTGCCGGCTTCCAGGTCAAGATACTCATACGACATATAGGCGATGTGCGTCATAATATAGGATCTGAAGCATGAGAGGTTTTCTTCGGTATACATTTCATCAAGCACAGGGAGATAGTCCGGATAAATGATATTAAGCTTTCCCTTATTTACTCCCAGACCGTTTAATACAGCCTTAAGCGGGAAATTGCTGCAGGAAGCGCATACTTCATCCACAGGGATAGCTCCGACAGGATTATCGCTTTCCTCATCCGGCCACGCCGCCTCCAGCAGAGCATCCTCCAGCACATAGGATTCTTCTATCATCTTTGCCACTTCTTCCTCTGTCAGACCGGCTCTGGTCAGGATATGTGTTGCAGCTATCTCATAATCCGCCCGGATCTCTTTGATATCTTCGGCATCGCTGTTATGAAAGATTCGTGGCAGTACGGAAAACGACGCATCTTCATCCAGCTCAAGTATCCATTCGGAAGTATCCTCCTCATCAAGCGTGATCACTGGATTGAAGAAGCGGCAGAAGGGATTTCTGCCCGTATCCGCAAGAAACTTATCCAGCTCGGAAATGCTTTTTATGTTTGCAGCATCTTCAAGATATTTCTTTACAGGCTCAATGCCATCCGCATTCCTTCTGTCCCAGTCATTGGCCACATCCAGATAGTCACGCAGGATCTGTATATCTTTCCCCTGATATTTATCACGTTCGTTTATCATAGCGAGTTTCTGATCATCTATCATGTTCTTCATGTCCAGCTCATTAAACTCATCACCCTGTGTTTTGATATGCGTATCAGCAAGGAAATCATAATTCACGGAAAGATAAAAATCTTCTTTTACTCCGGGATCGCCCAGTATGCCTGCTGCTCCCAGTACAGTGCTATCGATCCACTGATCTCCTCCCGCCCATACAAGCTCGTTTATATCATAAACCGCATCTTTTGTAAGGACTGCTTTATTCTGTGTATTATCATAGGAATAAACGGCAATGTCATCTCCGTCCCCGCTCTTTTTCATAACAAAGAGTTCGGATATCATATCCCCGCTCTTTTTCATAACAAAGAGTTCGGATATCATATCCCCGTCCAGATCTTTCATAGAAAAGAACATATCTTTCTGCATACCGCAGGCGGTGACTCCCGACAAGAACATTATCTCTTCCGGATCATATGCGTAGCTTCCCGCAGGAATCTCATATGTTTCCGGAAAATGGTTCTGCGGCTCCGTTTCCTGAGGCTCTGTGCTTACATCCACCACGGGTTCTTCAGGCATATCCTGATCAGCATTGCTTTTCTCACAGGCACTCAGAGTTCCTGTCAGCATGCTCAATGCGCATATACCGCCTATCATCCTTTTTACACACTTTTTCATCCTATCTGTTTCTCCTGATCAACTATATTTCCCCCATAACATCCCTATAATCTATCACATTTATCTGCACACTTCAACACGCATCAATAAACACGTGATTGAAAACGGCCTCTGTTCATGATAAGATATGATGGTTGCCGCAGCGCTCATGATCGCAGCAGCAGACTTATAAAAGGAGAAATGTTTATATATGAAAAACCTCAAGAAGCTTACGCTGCTTCACTCTAATGATATGCACGGAGACTTTCTGGCCGAAAAGATCGATGACGATCTTGTAGGAGGAGTATCCCTTCTGTCGGGATATATAAGCAAGGTACGACAGGAAGAGAAAAATGTGCTCTATGCCATAGCCGGCGATATGTTCTGCGGCTCGGTCATTGATTCAGAATTTCATGGTATCTCCACCATACAGATAATGAACATGCTCTCACCCGATATAGTAACCGTAGGCAATCATGAGGTGGATTACGGCATCGCGCATCTTTTATTCCTGGAAAAATGCGCGGAATTTCCTATCATCAATGCAAATCTTTATCTGAAGACAAATCATACAAGACTGTTCGATCCGTATAAAGTGATAGAGATCGACGGAATGAAGATACTCTTTATAGGCGTGCTTACAGAGATCACCCTGCTTAAATGCAAGATGGATAAACTGGTAGGAACATTTGTTACTCTTGAGGATGCTGCAGAAGAAGTCGGAAAGATCTGCAATGCTTATAACGCAACGGATGTCGATATGACCGTTCTGCTTACCCACATCGGACTGGAAGAAGACAAAAAGCTTGCGGCTCTGCTCGATCCTTCCTGGGGCGTGGATATGATAATAGGCGGACATTCACATGATTTTATGGAAGAACCGGCTGTTGTTAACGGCATCCCCATTGTTCAGGCAGGAACAGGCACGGATCAGATAGGGCGCTTCGACTTAATGATCGATACAAACGAAAACAGAATAGACAGTTATACCTGGACGCCCGTACCAATAAATGCGAACACCTGTCCCAAAGACGAAGCTATAGAAGAAGTGATACGCACTTATAAGAATACCACAGACGAAAAATACGGACGCATAATAACCAAATTTGTAAGAAAACTGACTGCGCCTTCGCACATAGAAGAAACTGAGATAGGAAATCTTTTTGCCGATATCTTAAGAGATTCTCTGGGAGTGGATATCTTCCTTTTGGCGGCGGGTTCGATACGTGTGCATGAATTCGGACCTGTAGTCACAAAACAGGGGTTTGATGAGTGTTTCCCTTTTGATGACAGCGCGCATATGGTATTCTGGACCGGAGCCCAGCTTAAACACGCGCTTCTGCGTATGCTGCGCGATGAAACCCTGGCCGGAGAACATACCGAGTTTTATCAGGTATCGCACGGCCTGGAATTTGAATATGACGAGATAACGCATACTCTGATGAAGCTGAACTTTGAAGGAAAAGCAGTTGAAGACGACCACATTTATTCAATAGGCCTTCAGGATTTTCATTATAAAAACTTAAAGGATTCTTTTGATCTGGACCATGATGAGATTGAAAAAGATCACCCGCAGCGCGATATAGCCAGCTCCTGCGTGCAGATATTGGAAGAAGCCCTTCAAAAAGGGCGTCATCAGAACGCAAAGATCGAAGGCCGCATAGTCATACACATGACAGAGGAAAACCTGCTCAAATTACAGGAACGCAAAAACGCCGGCAAGTTTTAAGATCTCCTTAAATCCCTGTAATCAGGAATCTGCATTTTTTTACTATAACGGCTTTCATATGTTAAAACTCTCGTTTACCCCGGGAATAAGGCATTTGAGCTTTCCTTTATATTTTACTTCGATATAATCTGCAAAGGCCTGCGGATCTGCGCTATTATCGGCAAACATATCCCAGTGCCCGGGGATGACTATGCCCGGTCCCACCTCACCGGCCAGATCGGCCGCTTCCTGATATGTCATATTCCCGATACAGTTATTGCTATAACGCCGCGCATCACGGCCGTTGATGGGTAACAGCTCCACATCTATTTTGCCAAAGGCTTTTATTGCCGGGAGCATTCCTTCATACCTTACGGTATCCCCGGCATGATGTATCCTTACGCCCTCTGTTTCTATGATATACTGCAGATAAGGATAATATCCTGTATCAGTATCTCTGTCCAAAAACTCATGAGCTGCCGGAATGGCATGTATCGTAATACTTCCGATCTGCAGAGTATCCCCGGCGTTGATCCCCATGGCATTTTCAGGCGCGATACCATCGGCAAGGACACTGTCGCGATGCATGACCGGGAAAACAAACTTTGCATCCGGAATATTCTTTGCCCATATCTTCCATGCCTCGTGATCGATATGGTCAAGATGATCATGGGTACCTGCAAAAATATCGACATTTCTCAGTTCTTCTGCGGGAAAAGGCGGCGGAGTCTGCCGCGATCCGTCCTGCGTGGCATAATAATCTATGCACATCGTTGTATTCCCGGACTTTATCATCAATCCCATCTGCCCCAGCCATTTAAGCTCTGCCATCTTTATACCTCCCGCAGCCGTTAATTACTATCAGGGCGCTCATGCCGTGACTGTAACGGCCTTTTATTTAC
>CADAHD010000334.1 GCA_902787595.1 uncultured Lachnospiraceae bacterium | reverse complement strand
CTTGTATCTTTTGCAGGAATTGCAGGTATCATGATGGCTGTATCAGCGATAGTCGTAAGCCTGATCCTGTCGATCCTGATGGCTTCGACGATCAGGAGACAGTATAAAGAATTGGGGATAATGAAAGGTTTGGGTTATACATCAAGGGAACTTAAGTTCCAGCTGGCGTTTCGCATAGTACCGGTAGCGGTATTGGCAGTTATCCTTGGAACTGTTCTTTCAATCCTGCTTATCGGAGTTGTCAACGCATTTGTGTGCAAAGTAATAGTTTCGGCGTCTTCCATAGCCTTGATGGATATTGCTGTTCTTGTATACTGCTTTATCTGCGCGTACATCAGCGCAAGAAGGATAAAAAAGATATCGGTATATGAACTGATCTCTGAATAAGCTGTTTTGTAATATTAAGCAAAGATACCGGAGGATAAGATGAAAAAGAATATAAAAAAGATCTATGCAGGAATAATGATCGGGCTGGCATTAACCGCCTCTGCCGGGGCTTTGGCTGTGAAAGCCGAAGAACCGTCTGATAACAGCAAAGATGCAGAAAAGCATTCGGATTCAGGTACTGCTGTTTTAAATATTGCCTCTGTAAGCAAGATGTATGTCACCACAGCGGTAATGCAGCTGGTGGACAGCGGAAAGGTTGAACTTGACAGACCGGTTGCAGATTACATTACGGATTTTAAAATGGCGGACGAACGCTACAAGGATATCACGGTACGCATGCTGATGAACCATACTTCGGGACTGATGGGATCGACTTATGCCGGTGCCCTTCTCTTTGATGAAATAAGCATGGATTACCATGATACGTTTTTACAGAAGCTGAAAAGGCAGCAGTTGAAAGCAGATCCGGGTGCATTCAATTGCTACTGCAACGACGGCTTTACTCTGCTCGAGATACTTGTGGAGCGTGTAAGCGGGTTGAGCTTTACGGAATATCTGAAAGAAAACATAAGCATGCCGCTGAGTCTGGAACATACGGGAACTCTGTGGGACGTGGACCCCAACGGGCAGGTTCCCGTATATATAAATGGCAATGTAAAGCTGGCTAATGCAGTTCCGCAGCTGATAGGCGCAGGTGGCATTTTGTCTGATGCAGAGGATGTATGTAAGTTTGGGACAGCGTTTTTTACAGGAGATAATACCTTGCTGTCCGAAGAAGCCAAGCTCGAAATGGCAGAGAACAACAGTGTGGACGGCTGTCTGCCGGCCTTTGGTCTGGGCTGGGATAACGTGGAAAAGGAAGAATATGAAAAAGCCGGAGTAAAGCTGCTTTCAAAGGGCGGGGATGCCCTGCATCATTCAAATCTGCTGATAGCGCCGGATGAGAAGATCAGCGTGGCGGTGCTTTCTTCCGGCGGATCCAGTACCAATTGTGAGGAGATATGTTTAGAGCTTATGGATGTGGCACTCTCAGAACAGGGGATCGACATAGTGCATCCGGAAAAAGAAAAGCCTGAACTTATCATGGTGCCGGATGAGTACTTGAAATATGAAGGTTTATATGCAAATACTGAAAAGACCATGTATATAAGCTTTCCGGATAAACGCTACATGCAGGTACGTTCCGTTACTTCCGAGAATGAGTTTGAACTGCAGTATATGTATACCGCAGACGGCACATTCGTGGAGATGAGCGGAGATGTAAGCTCCGGAAATGCCATTCCGGCTCAGCCGCTGCAGGCATATATGTTTGAAGAAAAGAACGGGCAGGTATATCTTTCACATCCTGAAATGGGCTGCATGCTGGTAAAGGTAAAGGAAAAAAAGGTGGAGGAAAGCGTGCAGAAGGCATGGAATGAGCGTAACGGCTTATACTACTACCTGGTGAGCGGTTCGTATTCAGATACCGCCTATTTCGACAACAACCGGATGAAATTGTGTACGAGCGATCAGGCTCCGGGCATGGTAAACGGATACCGGATGCAGGATGAAGACCATGCAGGATATGATCAGATCATGCCCGGAAGCGCCTCAAGGGATATCAGTGATCTGCGCATGGAGAGGATCGACGGGAAAGAATATGCCTGTCTTGATGACCTGGGCTTTAGACTTATATCGGAAAAAGATATTCCCGTATTTACGGATAAAGTTACGACGGTAGAGCTTATGTCCGGTGAAGCGAGCTGGTTTAAGATAGATGGGGCAAAGGATGTAACACTTAGACTTGACATACCGGAGAATGCATCGGTGTATGTATATGATAAATATATGAATATAAAGTATTCCTCTTATATGACCGGATATGGAAACAGGGTTCCTCTGCCGGAGTACGGGATGATCGTCTTTGCCGGCAAGACGGGTCAGAGCGTTGCAGTAAGTACAACAAAGTAAATATATATGGTTAAAAGGCCGCAGAAATGGTATAATATCTGTGGCTTTTTGGCACAGGAGGACAGCATGGACGTAAAATGCCTGATCGTAGATGATGATATTACGATCGCTGAAAATACAGCAGAATACTTTAATATTTTTGACATATCCACCGCATTCGTCACAAGCTATGATGATGCGGTCAGGTTTCTGGAGGAAAACGAAACCTCTCTGGTGCTTCTGGATATCAATCTGGGGGAGAGGTCAGGCTTTGAGCTGTGTAAGAAGATACGCCGGGAATTTGATATGCCGATCCTGTTCATCAGTGCGAGAAAGAGTGATGATGATATCCTTACTGCTTTAAATATCGGCGGCGATGATTATATAAGCAAGCCTTTTACCATGAGCATTCTTCTTGCAAAGGTTAAGGCGGTCCTTCAGCGATATGAAAAAGCCGTGAGCATGGCAAAGGCTGCGGAGAATACGCCGGTACAGGCCGATAATACATCCGTCAGATCAGAGGCTGCAATATATATAGCCGAGAATATATTTCTTGATACTTCTACACACAAGCTGGTAAAGAACGGCGAAGAGACAGAACTCA
>CADAHD010000333.1 GCA_902787595.1 uncultured Lachnospiraceae bacterium | reverse complement strand
GCAGAGAAAAGATATCGCAATACTGAGCGTGGGCAACAGCGCAGAGATCAACGCTGCTTTCGAGGGCTGCGAGAATCTTCTGATAAAGGATAAGGCGGAATACAAGGAAGACTTTAAGAATTTCGTGCGCAAGTTCAAGATGTGGTGCGGAAAGATGGAGATCGAGCCCGACTTTGACGAGCTTGGCATGAAAGAGGATTGTGGCATCGTAGAGGTAAAGACTTCTCCCGATAACAGACTCATTAAGGATCAGCCTACCCACAAGATAGGTTATTTTGCATATTACAATAAAGACCTGTTTGATAAGGGACCTGCGCCCATGATGCTGGGCTTCCACGGCGGCGGCGATTCTTCGATGTACCTTACCTTCGTAGCCGGCTGGTGGGAAGTATGCCATAAGAATAACTTCTTCTATATAGCCGTTGATAATCATCAGTTCATTACGGCTACGGAAGCTGTGGAATTTATCGAAGAGATAAAAAGAAGATACAAGATCGACGAGAAGCGCATCTATGCGACGGGCTTTTCGATGGGAAGCGGAAAGACCTGGGATCTGTTCCAGGAGTATCCGCAGCTCTTTGCCGGCATGGCTCCCGCAAGCGCGCTCTTTCCCGTGCACAACAATATGTTCGGCAAGTCGATAGAGGACGGCATCAATATGGATGTTCCCGTGCCCTTATTCTATTCGGGCGGCGAGAAATCGCATCTGCCCGAGCTTCCCTGCCAGGGCGAGCAGTGCATCGAAAGAGTACAGTATGCCGCAAAGGTGAACAAGTGCAAATGCACCTTCGAAGGCGTTAAGCTCGAAGATAAGGATAAATGGGAAGATCCCATCTACGGCATCAAGCCCGACAGAGAAGAGAAGATCAAAGACGAGACCAGGGGCAGCACCCTTACTATACGTTATTATGACAGTGAGGACGGCGTATGCCGCACGGCTTTTGCCAGCATAAGCGAGCAGGTTCATGAGTGCAGACAGCATACCAACGAAGCTGCATGGAAGTTCATTTCACAGTTCAGTCTGGGAGATTGAAGCAAGCCGGTAAATGAAGATACTTTTGATAAAACCTGAGACCCTGGGTATATTCAGCTACACATATCTTGTGGAGCATGAACCGCTGGAGATGGAATATCTTTATACCGTCTTTACGCAGAGGGGACATGATGCGCTTATCTACGACCGGAGATATGATCTGACTTCCCTTAAGAGGAAGCTTAAGAAAGTACAGCCCGATATCGTTTGTATCACGGGATACATCACGCAGCAGGCGCTGATGATAAGATACTGCGATGTGATAAAGAAGTGGAAAGCAGAGACAAAGATAATACTGGGCGGATCCAATGTGGAGATCAATTATAAAAACTACTACGGATCAAAAGCCGATTATCTATATCATCTGAGCGGGCTGGAGAACCTCTTAAAGCTGGTGGATCATATCGAAGGAAGGAGCGGCGCGCCCGAACTAAAGGATATACCCGGGATCTGCTACAGGAAGGACGGTGACTGGGTTTTCAATCCCAAAGTGATCGAAAGCCCGGAAGACCTGCCTGTTCCCGACAGGAGCTTCTTTTATGCAAACAAAAAGCGCTTCCGTTATCTGTGTTTCAGGCCGCTGGCTCTTGTCAAGAATTCCTTCAGCTGTCCGGGCAACTGCAATTTCTGCTACTGTACCAACAGAAACAGCGGAAAGTATGCCTGCAGGAGCGTGGAAAAGCTGGTGGATGAGATCGCGTCTTTAGATGTTCCTGCCATACATATCACAGACGATAATTTCCTGACGGACAGGAAATATCTTTTTGAATTCATACGGCTTCTCAGGGAAAAGAACATACATAAAAAATATCTGATCTACGGAAGGGCGGACTTTATCGCGCATAATGAGGATCTGATCAAAGAATTGGCAGATGTGGGCCTTGCGCTGATAATGGTTGGGCTTGAAGCCAATAATGACGAAGAACTGGATGCGTATAACAAGCATGTTTCACTCTCGGAGAATGAAGAGTGCATACGCATACTTTCGGAAAATAACATCTACTGCGCGGGACTTTTTATCGTGCATCAGAAGATGACAAAGGAAGATTTCAATAAGCTTTATGACTGGATATCGCGCAGGAACATAATCCCCACGGTATCCATTTTTACGCCCATGCAGGGCTCGGCAATATACAGGGAATACGAGAATGAGCTGATAACAAAGGATGTGACCAGGCAGGATCTGTTCCACTGTCTGTTAAAGCCGGAGCATATGAGTGTGAGGCAGTTTACAAATGAGTACTATAAACTGTCCTTAAAGCTGGCCTGGAAAAACAGGAAGTCGCCTCTTTATAAGGATAACCAGTATTTCCGGGGCGTGTTGTATATCATCAAAAATACCTTTGTTAAGCTGAAGCGCGCCGTGGTTTTATAAGCGCGGTCAGCCTTTGACAAGCTGCCACATTGAAATATAATGGCACAGGCTTCCGGCCATCACGAAAAGGTGGAAGATCTCGTGTGAGCCCCAGAGGGATCCGCGGGAATTGAACTTAACCAGTTTAAGCGCATAAATAATGCCGCCTATGGTATAGATGATGCCTCCGCCAAGCAGCCAGAAAAATGCGGCTTTGCTTACAGCGGGTATGAGCGTTGGCATGGCGAAAACGACCACCCAGCCCATGCCGATGTAGATAACGGAAGAGAGCCACTTGGGGCAGGTTACCCAGAAAAGCTTAAAGAGCATTCCTGCTATGCCTATGGCCCAGACAGCGCCCAGCAGCAGTATGCCTTTATTTCCAAGAGCGCAGATGCATACGGGGGTGTAACTGCCGGCTATCAGTACAAAGATCATCATGTGGTCTATGCGTTTGAATATCATTCCGGCTTCTCCCGGGAGTTTAACGGCGTGGTAAGTGGCGCTGGCTCCGTAGAGCATTATCATGCTGAGCATAAAGACTGCCAG
>CADAHD010000332.1 GCA_902787595.1 uncultured Lachnospiraceae bacterium | reverse complement strand
ATCTGCCATGCGCTTAAGCGCCTCTGCCATTTCTTTTGTATAAGGAGTATTATCGCTGATCGAAAAGAGCTCGTAAGGATCTGTACTGTATACCGAATAAAACGCATAATCCCAAAAGGAATATCCTGCCGTGAGTATGCAGAAGCTTAAGATATAGGTAAGCGCGATACCCAGCACCGAGTACAGGGTACGCGCTTTATTATGCCACATATACTGTTTTGCCAGATGCAGATAATATCCCATTTACGCCTCCGTCTGTTTAATCCAGTATAGCATCCCCCCCGTATATTTCAAATTACAGTTTTGTAATAAAAAGCCGCGGGTGGCTTCCCGCGGCTCGGATAGGTCTTATTAAGAAAGTCTCTTTCTTATTTCAGGATGTCTCACGTAATACTCCCTCTTATCCTCATACATCCTCTGATCGGCAATCTTAAGGGCTGTCCTCACATCCCTTATATCCTGCTCCACACATCCGCCTATGGCAAAAGATACACGCTCATATTTTTCGGATACTTTCCTGAGCTTTTCCATGCCTGCGATCATCTCCTGTGTATCCGTTCCCGGCAGTATCACGGTAAACTCATCTCCGCCGAGAAGCGCCGCAGCTGCGTCACGAAGGAGAGCATCTCCTGCCGTATGTCCCAGCTCATCATTTACCAGCTTCAATCCGTTTAAGTCCACAAAGACCACGGCAACAGACTGTTTCACCTTCTGCGGATCGCTTACGAGCTTATCAACATAATTGTTCATCTCGTTTCGGTTGAGCACGCCCGTGAGCATATCCTTTGAACTTAATACCTTAAGCCTGTTTAAGAGGAGATAGCTGTTTATCTCCGAACCCAGGATAAATGTGGTAAGCTCCATCATCTCCTTTATCTTAGGCGCATATTCCTCGATAAAGTTTATGACCCAGATATATCCCAGTAGATCGTCACCGAATTTGAGCGGGAACAGCGCAATATTGTTTACTCCTGAATCCTTCAGGGTTTCATGCCACTCCGGTGCTTTCTCCCTGACATATTCCATATCTCTGTCATTCTTGGCAATTATGCAGTTACTGCTGCCGATAAGTCCGTCCCAGCTTTCGGTTATCCTGTAAAATTCTTTACTGGCAGGCGTGATTATATTCTTCCTTCCGGCACGCAATCCTATAGTGCCCGAAAAATCCCTGCACAGAACCTGAGTCTTCTTCTCGTATCTGTCAACCAGAAGTATGCTGCACTGTTCGGCATGACTCATATTACGCAGATCAACGATCACATCCTGCATCGTCGCCTTGAAATCCTTTGCGCCGCGCAGCTTTATACAGGTTTCGAGCACCTCTTTAGCCAGGTCGCTGTCCACATTTGACATGCGCTTGGTATTCGCCTCAAAATTGACCTCCATGGTATAAGTGCAATAATGGATATTCCCGTCCGACGGTCCCGCGGGAAGGAAAGTCATATTAAACCATACCGGCATATGTGACGGTTTAACATACGAATGCAGACACTTTTTCTGCACCGCGCTTCTGAAACAGAAATCCTCAAAATTCAAATCACGGGGAACATAATCCGTATAGACACTTCCCGGGATATTATCCGACTTCATCTGATAATCGCCGGCCGGTCTTTCTATCGAATCAATGTATCCGCGGTTGCCCGCCACTACGCGCAGTTCACCCATGGATCCGTCTTCAAGGACCTCCACCGACATTACGCTTGTCGGAGCCTGTATGCTGTCTGCCAGATTTTGAAAATCAGTCGCCATTTTTCCCTCCTGTATACCGCCTTAAACGCTCTTCTTTATTCTGCCTTCAGTTCATTATTTTTTATAAGAAACTCCAGAAACTGTTCTTCCGGAACAGGTTTCGAGAAGTAGAAGCCCTGTATGTACTCCACTCCCATTTCTTTCATGACCTTCATCTGTTCTTCCGTCTCTATACCTTCGGATACCACGCTCATTTCCATCTTATGCATGATATCGGCCATGCCCGAAAGCACATGTCTGGTTTTTTCATTATCAAAATACCCTCTGGTAAAGGAATAGTCAAATTTGATATTCCTTACAGGCATATTTACAAAGTAATCCAGATTGGAGCGCCCGGTTCCGAAATCATCCAGTGAGAACGAAACTCCCTTTTCTATAAGCCGGTTCATATTTAAAAGCATTATATCCCTGTTTTTGGCCGCAGCGGTTTCCGTTATCTCCAGATTGATCCACTTGGGATCGATCCCGTATTTTTCCATGTAGTGCATCACAAATTTGGAAGGATTATCATGATCAAACTGCGCCGCAGAAATATTTACCTCGACCTGATCCAGCCCATGCTCACGGACTTTACTTTCCGCCATGAAACGGCATACTTTCTCAAACACCCGCATGCCCAGCGGTATTATCTGTCCCGTCTCCTCGGCTACCGGTATAAAATCTCCGGGCGACACAATTTCGCCGTTCTCACGCCTGATGCGCACCAGCGCTTCTGCCACATCAAAGCAGGACTTCTTTACATTATAAAACGGCTGATAAAAAACCTCTACCCTGTCATTTATGAGCGCATCATCTATAAGCTGTTTGATGCTGTTCTGCTCCCTAAGTTTTTCGATCAGCTCTTTATTTGCAACGGTTATTTCCTCTTCACTTTCCAGATAGGTATGCAGAAAACGAAAGAACTCTTCCGGTCCGTTCATCAGCGTGCTGTCGGGTATAAGCAGATATGTTCCCTTTGCCGGCAGATCCCTTACGCCGTCCTTCCGCCGCTTGATCTCCCCGGCCCTTTCAAACATCCGCTCTTCATCATCATACACCACGCAGAAAGTATCATCATCTATGCGGAAGGCCGGTTCCGGGCCCAGCTCTATAAGCGCCCGTGATGTTCGCATTACCGCTGCCTCCTGCATATTAAAATCCACATATGAGGTAAGATAGTGTATCTTGGCCGTGAACATGGAAAAGCGTCTGCCGAATTTATATTTATCATATACATATACCGACAGCGCGTTGGTAGTGAACAGCCCCGTAGCTCCGTCTATATACTCGCTTGGATTCTCAAGCTGGATATACAGGATCACCATGCCGAAGGCGGACGCAAACCCAACAAGCAGTATCTGCGGTATAAAAAACTGTATGGCAGCCGCCAGCAGCCATATCCCCTGCCATAAGAGCATGGCCGCAAAACGCCTGCCCGGCATATCCTTTTTAAAGATGATCGTGGTCGCTATGGTAGAAAGAGCGTAGATCGCGCACATTATATATGCGGTAACAGCCGCAGGCCCGTGGGAATATACGGCCCTGCCGTTTAACTCATATTGAAGCGGAAGGACCAGCACAAGGATCTCGCCTGCCAGAAATATCAAATGATAAACATATTTAGTGATCTTAGTCCAGGCTCTCCCGGGCTGAAGCATGCTGGTAGCCGAATATACATAACAGAAATACCCCTGCAAAACCAGCAGCATGATATATGCTTTACACGCCGCCACCGTAAGCTTGGGACTGAAGCCGTCAAAAACTGCGCTGTTTATCAGCACTATTGATAAAATATCAAATGTCAGACAGGCGAAACATGCATAAATAGCGCGCAAAAAAAGCTTGCGGTTCATAAGATCCAGCTTTTTCTCGCGATAAAACATCACAAATATGGTAAATATAATAAAAAGGCCACAGCACTGCAGCTCTATGTTCATATAAGCCCTCTTTTCCGGCAATATGCATATTTCAAGTATATTTTATCAAATAATACCTCATACTGGCAAGGATAAGATTTAGATGTTATAATGAGAGCAATATATTTATCAGGGAGTATATATGGACGCAAAAAACATCCGCAGGTTTTCTTTAACCATCAATACTGTTATACTTTTGATGGTGCTGGGGCTGATGCTGTTCTTCCATCTGTGTAAAGCTGCTATTCTTGTATATTTCAGCATCCCTACTATTTTCGTGTATATTTTCGGATATATCCTGATCTTAAGAAGAAACCTCCACTTTTACTTATGTCTTGTGTATACCTGGCTTACCCTTTATATGAGTTTTGCGACTATCTGTCTGGGCTACGAGTTTGGCTTCTATCTTTACAGCCTGTCCATGATACCCATACTCCACTATACAAATTATATAGCTTATAAGCTTAAGCAGAACAGGATAAAAACGCCCATCTTCTCGGCTGCCATTCTGGCCTGCTATCTGGCCAGCACGGGATATGTAGCCATCAACGGTCCCATCTATCACGCTCCCACAGGCGCTGCAGGTGTTTTCTGGTTCACCAATTCGCTTATCGTATTCTACTTCATGATCACATATACCAAACAGCTGATAAAGACCACCATCAACTCTGAAGAAAAGCTTAAAGAGATGAGTTATGCCGACAGGCTTACCGGACTCTACAACCGTCATTTTATGATGGAAGAGCTTTCTGATCTGTCCCGCTGCAATACCGGGGACGCGCTGGCAATGATCGATATCGATAACTTCAAAAAGATAAATGATGTCTACGGTCACAACGCCGGAGACTATGTGCTTAAAAAGCTCGCGGATATCAT
>CADAHD010000331.1 GCA_902787595.1 uncultured Lachnospiraceae bacterium | reverse complement strand
AGAAGAAGACTTTGGAGGGATAAGAGGATTATTTTAAATGACACTGATGGGTGTATTGTCTCACCCCCAAATAATCTCATGCTTCCAGAGTCTTCTTTTAGTTCTATCTATTTGATTTCCAAAAACTTACGGAAAACTTCGGTATCTTTTCCACTTACAAAATTGATCCTGACGGGATACACCATACCTGTCTTATACAATGATCCCAGGAAACTCTGTAGCAGCAGAGTAGCCACTCCTCTGCGCCTGAAAGACGGATGAACCAGGATACTCCTTATCTCATACTCCGTACCATAAAAGCTATACCAGAGAACACCGCAGGGCTGCCAACGCTCATCGGCCGCACCCAGTAGAAAATCTCCCTGTCCCGACATCCTTTCATACTCATACGGTACCAGCATTTCAAAATACGCTCTTAACTCTTTCCCAATGCCTGTCACATGAAAAATACTTTTAACCATATCCTGATCCATACTACCCCCAATCTTTATATAAAATCAGACTACAAGTTATTGTTATTTTAGCACATTAAATCAACATATCAATCATTTGTTTGCCGGTAACTCATTGTCCCTTTCTATCCGATACGGTACAAGCGTTGTTTCCAAAGCCTACTTTTCCTTCCTCTTAACAAAGTTTTCGTATTCCTTCGGATGCTTACGCTTAATGTAATTGCGTATCACTTTTTCGTGCTTGTTGAGGAGTCGTATCGCTTCAGGATTTATCCGGCTCAGTTTTTCCTTGCCGAAGCTGCGGCGCCTTTCTATATGTCTCTGTATCCTTTCCGTTGTCCCGGCGCTTATCTTACCCTCGGTTTTTAACTCCTCCAGTCGCACCTCTAAAAGATCCCAGAATTCATCTTCATCAAAGCGCCCCAGCATACCCCAGGATGTACGTATGCCTTCCTCATCCAGGACATTCGCTTCTGCATCTTTCTTATCGGCAGCCTCTGCCAGTTCATCCGCCGTATTGCGGGCCAGCTGTTCCATCTTCTCCTCGGCTTCGATCCCAAAGAGCCACTCAAATTCGGACAGCCTCTCCGTAGCCTCCACCGCATCAGCCGGATCAGAAGCCGAAGCATCCTCTTCCGCTTCCGCCTCCAGCTTATAAGGCTTTTCCAGACCGGCATCTCTCAGGGCCAGCGTGATGGTGCGACGCACCGCGCCTTCCTCTATCAGCATCTCCCCGCCCAGCGAACGAAGCTGGTCATTCAAAGATCCGTCATGCTCTGTCAGATAAAAGAGTATGCCCCTTTCACGCAGATTTTTATACAGCTCCAGCAGTCTCTCGACCGCCGTAACATCGATATTTCCTATACCGCGGGCATCCACCGCCACCTGATGGGTGTCGTCCTTTATCGCGCTTTCGATATCATTGCAGAACTTATCTATGTTCGCAAAAAAGAGATTCCCGCTGAAACGGTATATCAGCGTGTTCTTTATCGGCCTGGCCGCGGAATTGCGCTTGAGCGAATAAAAATTACCGTGACCCGGGATGCGTCCTACAAAAGCAGTGGGCGGAGTTACGCTCCTGATGGCGGTTTCTCCGAAAGAAAGCACCACTCCGATGATAATGCCATACAGCGTGCCGAAGAACATAACGCCGCAAAAGGCAATTATAAATACCAGCCATTCATTCCTTCCGGTATTCCAGAGCTTGCGCTCAAGCTTAAGTTCCAGTATGCCGATGAGGGCGGTGATAACGATCCCCGTAAGCACGGGAATCGGAAGATACTGTATAAACCATGTCCCGAATAAAAGGATAAGAAGCATGGTCAGCCCGGCAGAAAGCGACATAAGCTGGGAACGCACGCCCTGCGAATCGGCTATGCCGCTTCGTGAAACACTTCCGTTTATGGGACAACATCCGAAAAATGCGCCGGCCAGATTCATGGCGCTGTACGCCAGCAGTTCCTTATTATTATCCAGTTCATCGCGGTATTTCCTGGCGTAATTCCCCGATGCCAGCAATGTCTGCGCCATGATGACAGCGGCGATGCCAAGCGACTGAATGATCAGGTCGGGAAGATGATCATAAAAGCCCTCTATAGCAGGCAAAGCAAATACAAAAGCGCCGTTTCCGTTAAAGGCAAAGCCCGGAAGGACGGGCTTGGGAAAACCTGCGTTAACGGCAGCCATGAGCTTAACGCCGTAACGGTCGATGTGAAAAACTATCTGGATCAGCGCCCCGGCTGCCATCATGATCACAGTCATGGGCACTTTGGGAATAAACTTTTTACAGATAAGGATGATGATCACCGTTCCCAGTCCCAGAATGAAGGAGAGCAGATGAAAACTGTCCTTTTGCGAAATGATATTATTAAGAAGACTTATAACTTCCCCTGTCCCCGGATCCCCGCCAAAGAGCTTGGGGACCTGCATCAGTATTATGGTCATGCCCACGCCGGATATGAAACCGCCCATCACAGGGGTGGAGATATACTTTACCACCCGGCCGGCCCCCAGCAGATAAAGCACTATAAACCACAATGCGGTAAGCAGGGTTATAAAAGGCACCGTCAGCTGTGCCTCCGCAGACAGCGCCGCTATGCCGGACTGCGACAGCATACTGCCCACGATCACAGCGGGCATCGCATCCACTCCTACCACAAACTGTCTTGAAGTGGTGAGCAGTCCGTAAAATATAATAGGAAACAGTGAACCATACAGGCCGAATATGGCAGGAAGCCCCGCTATCTGCGCATAACCCATGGATATGGGTATCGAGACCAGCGCCACAACAATACCACCGAAGATATCCCTTCCGTAGTTAATGCTTTTCCTGTCGGTTTTTAGCTGTGTGATAAGACGCATAGTATATGAAAACACTATACGATATCACCCGCTTTTTTTCAAGACGCCGCGGGATGAGGACAGAAGGACCGTCCCCGTGTCCTTCTGTCCTCATCCAAAAATTTTTGTTATAATCCTGTAACGAACCCCCTTACTTT
>CADAHD010000330.1 GCA_902787595.1 uncultured Lachnospiraceae bacterium | reverse complement strand
CGGCGGGGCAAATATATCTGTCCGGCTGCATTTGCCGTTTCGCTGGCCAGCGCAGTGATTATTTTGTCCGGATATTATCAGGGCTATATGGTGATGCTCGGTTTCGGCATCTATGTGACGATCCGTGTTCTTCTCTATGAGAATACCCGGATGAAAGACCGCTGGAAACTGTTCGGTACGATCGCGCTGTTCATGGTCCTGGGCGTGGCAATGGGGTGCGTGGGGCTTCTGCCGCAGATCAAGGCGCTTTCCGCCAGTTCCCGGCTTGATTCCAATGCTTCGATCTTTTCCAAGATCCTTTCCAATTTCAGTTTCTGGGAAAAAGAATATTACCGTACGGTGGTCTACCGCCTGTTTGGCAATAATCTGCAGGGGACCGGAAACGCATTCCTCGGATACGGAAACTATTATGAAGCCGCAAACTTAAGCTTCAGCGCGCTGTTTGTGCTGCTGTTCGTGCAGTACCTGTTCCTGATCCCCAGACAGCAGAAGAACCTGCGCCAGAAGCTGGTGCAGTACCTGGGAGTCCTGGTGGGACTCTTCATTCTGTGTGTACAGGTGGGCAGTCTGGTGTTTAACGGATTTGCCTATGCCTTTTCCAGACAGACCGGTCTAATATCGCAGAACGGTTCCCCCGTGTCGGGATGAGTCTTCAATACTTCTCCGTTATCTCTGACTCCGGTATCTCCGGGACAGTTGTCCTTATCTATCCCGATATATATACCTCCGCTTCCGCCGTTATCGGTCTTTGACGAACCCGCACCAAGTTTTAATGAGGCAGAAAGCATCTGAACCTCATCATCGATGATAAGGGATACGATCCTGTATGTGTTTACAGAAGCGGGGTGAAGTGCTGACAATCCGGGATGCTGCTTCAGCGGTCGCTGTACGATCACATCGGCCCCTTTACGGTTCTTAAGTGTCCTGCGTATGATATCTCCCCTCTTATCCGAAGGCATATCATCCGGCAGGGAAAGGAATGTTACCCCTGCTCCTCCTTCGGAATACTGCGCTGTTTTGTAAAAAGCCTCTTTTTCACTACAGAGCATTTCCAGCGCTTCTGCGGGAGGTATCAGCCTGTAATCTTTATCAAGCCATATCCCGTTAATCCTCATCGCAACTGTTTCAGGTTGTTTTATCCCCGGAAACAGACGTTTATAGTAACATTTATGGTCATAATACGATGCCATCTCACGGTCATTTAAAAATCTTGAGATATCACACAGATACAGCTCCTCAGGTATATATTCCGCGTAGAATTTCCCCGATCTTCCCTTGTAATATCTGTGATAGATTGTCGGAACATCCCTGACATAGGGATCATAAAGTTCATGTATGGCTTCCAGTTCCTTTTCTGAAAGCTCCGGATATTGATCTGCCAGAGGTTCTACCGCTTTACGGTCGATCTTCTTTAATGCCATATCCGAAAGGAGAAACGCTCTGGTCCGCCCGGGTTTGTAGTAACCCGTGGCAGCACCCTTTATGTTATCGACGATATAATGTCCCGTCCTGGAATCGGCAAAGCCTTCAAGCGGATCTCTCCTTACTCCGTTTTTATAAAAAACCTCATCAAGGACTGCCTTTGTGTGCTTGCCGAAAAGCGGTCCGCTGCAGGCCTGGATATTTCCGATCCCCGCCATGCTGAGGTTGGTTTCTATGAGAACGGCTTCACCGTCTTCATCAATGGCTATGTCCCAGGCGGCCAAACGGCAGTGCGACATGATGCCGTGTGCTCTCCTTACAAGTTCGGCAGCCTTATCAATACCCGGAAGAGCGATACCTCCGAGAGTATAGTGAAGATCCGGATGTTCCGTTAATACTCTTCCGTCAGCTCCGGCACCGATATCCATCGTAACTCCGTTTTCATCAACTCCGACGAAAAAACCGCCGTTACAGATATTGTCAACACAGCTGCTGCCTGCGCCAATACGGACGCAGACCTTAAGGATCCTTACATCTTTACGCGTGATAAGTGACATAATGCGAAGCGTGTTAACAGATTTGGGATGAAGAGCCGAATACGCCCTGTGCTGTCTTACCCTCTTTTGAACGACAATATCTTCGCCGCCTTCGCATATTTTTTCAAAAATGACATCTTTGTCATTTTCCCCCGGGAAGAAAACCCCGAATCCACCCTCTGAATTAAAGGCTTTCTTGACCACTGTATCCGAAGCATCAAGGAACAGTTTCTTTGCCTGTTCGACCGTAATGATCCTCCTTGAAGGATCGATCCAGAATCCTCCCATTCTCATGACAATGAGTTCGGGCTGTCTTATATCAGAAAAAAAACTGTAATAATAGCATTTATTGTCAAGATATCTTGCGGCTTCCCTGTCCGTAAAATATCTTTCTATCCTGCAGGCATACAGATCCTCAGGCATATACTCGGGACGGAATTTTCCGGACCTGGCCGTATATATACGATGATACAGTGTATCAACAGGTGCATACGGACGATAAAACTCCCTTATCCTTCGGATCTGTTCCGCAGTCAGTTCGGGATATGAATTATCTCCGGCCATTTTCAGGTTCTTTTTTCTTAATATGCTTTTAAGCGCAATATTATGGAGGGTGTTAAGATCTGTAACTCCCTCCTTAAACTCGCCCGTATAAGCGGAATATATATTGTCCTTTAGTATTTCAAATCCTTTTCGTTTCTTCATATTTGCTTTTCGGATAGTTATTTGGCGATAAATACGGCGCATGCTCTTTGTCCGAGCATAAATCCATGCTGGTCATCGGCTTTCCTCTCCTTACCCGATGAATAACACTCACCAAAGCTGTTTTGTCTTACATACCAGCTCATTCCGTCCGGTATCACCGGCAGCTCGTAGTAACAGTCCTCCCAGTATGCATTGACCGCAATATATATAAAGCAGTCTTTTTTCGTACCGGCCTTATTATGGTCCTCTGCATACATATATGCAAAATTGAGCGTGGGAGCACATTCATCAAGC
>CADAHD010000329.1 GCA_902787595.1 uncultured Lachnospiraceae bacterium | reverse complement strand
GAATACGCACATCAGAACAACATTTGTTACCGGGAAGCCCGGTGCATCCAGACCGAAGTTTAGTCCCGCGCAGACTAAGGGCGGCAGATGCCATACGCCCCAGATGATGCCTCCGATGACGATGGCGCCATGCAGGCCGCAGTGCTTTTCCAGTTTATCATAAAGGAATGCTCTCCAGCCCAGCTCTTCTCCCAGCAGGATAAAAGCCGCATAATATAACGATACCGACATCAGCATGTTATTAAGCACTGCATCAAATACGCCGCCTTCCGACTTAAAAGTAAAACCGGCGCCAAGCACGATGGTTACCAGCACGCATGCGACCAGTCCGAAGATGACCGGCAGCGCCACGGAAAGCAGGTATGCTTTTCCATGTCCGATAAACTTTGGAAAAAGTATATCATCCTTAAACCCTTCTCCGAAAGCGTATCGAACGATCACACAGGCAATGGCGGGCGAGAACGCGGCCAGGTGATAAAAGACCTGCAGCTTCATATCCGCTCCCGTCTCAAATGAATATGACTGCGGGCCGAAAACAAGTATCAGCGTGTACGCTATCGCTACAAACAACGCGATCTGAATGAGGTCTCTGTATTTTCCCGGTGCGTTTCCTTCTGCGCTCATGAGCTTATGCTGCTTCACGGAATCCATTATCCTTCACCCCCTTTATATATACTTTGCAGGATATCTTATAGGACAGGTAATAGCACAGCACCAGAAGATGCGGGAGCAGTGTAAAGATCAAGACCGCTATCCTCGATATATTCTCCATGTAAGATACAGCTGCGCTCGTCAAAAGCTCCGGATCTTCCATATATTCCCGGTAACGATAGTAGAATCCGTTTTCTCCGACCAACCACTCAATATCCCCGAAAAGCAAATACGCTGCTAAAGGCAGTAAGAACAGGAGCAATATCGCGACCCGTATCTTATCAGACTGCGCACCTCCGAAACGGTATCCCAGAGGCATTTCAATAGCCTGGATCAGCAGATTAAGGCCGAGCAGACAAATGTACACCCCATTTGCCAGTGAAAAAATAAGTGCCGTTGTACTGCTGTCCGCCAGCTGAAAGAAGATGATCATCAGCAGATATGCAAACACATAGGTTGCAAAGTTGATCAGAAAGGTCATAAGATAGCGCTCTGCAACGATCTTTTCCACGCCCAGCCCCGTAGAGATAAGATAATACTTCCACTCCTTTTTTTCTTCCGTTTTCATGATCTCACCCGGGATGATCTGTATCATTATAAAAAACAATGCGCCCATCCCCGCCATCAACACAGGATAGATCTTAAAAGCCTCATCAGTGTTTGCCATTTTGAATACTACCGTCACGATCAGATCCATGATGATAAAATACAGGAACATCCAAAATGTCCTGTAAACGACACATTTCATATCTCTGTATAAAAGGCCTCTCATCTGTTCTCCTCCTTCCTCTTTATCTTTTTTTCTTTATCAAAAAAGTATACGGAGAGAAGATAGTTAAGTACCGAAAACAGAACCACCGTAACAAATGCAGCAATGCATAATAATGACCGGTTCCCTATAATAAGCTTAGCCTTTTCGATCAGCCGCTCCGTAAACTCCTTGTGACCGCCGGCATATACAGACCACGGGATCGATATGCCCATAATTACCAGCATAGGGAGGGCCATCAAAAGATCGCTTATTTTACCTTTTGTGGCAAAGCCGATCATCATATTGTATTCCAGATAGATGAGCATTACTCCCATGGCAACACACATCAGTCCTATATCCGCGCTCTTTCTGCCGGCCAGAGCCCCCAAAAAGAGATTGCCGGACACTCCGATCAGCCAGGATATGACGAAGATCACTATAACATCAATATATTTCTGACCGACGATCAGGCTGCTCCTTAAGCCTGAAGCCTTAAGATACTTATACCATCCGCTCAGATGATCGGACTTATTCAGGCTGGCTACGGTCTCTATGGAGCATATGGCCAGTATCCCTAAAAAGGGACCTAAAAGTGCAATAGCATCCAGGATCTTGGCGCTGTCTTCCCCTAAGTATTTTGCAATGTTTCCGAAACGCGCGGATAATATCACCATTGATAAGGGCACCATAAAGATCAGAAGGATCGCTATATAAGGCGCGATCCTTTTACGGCACAGCCACAGATCACGGCAGATAAGTTGTTTCATGGCTTGACTCCTTTCTTAGAAAAGATCTTTCGTCGCTGCTCTTCTTAAGGATGACAGGTTCGTATATTGATCCCTATCTGAAACTTTCCCTGTCACGGTTCACATAGTAAAGCATTATCTCTTCAAGCGACGTCTTTTCTATCATCACCCCGGAGTACTTTTTTTCCGTGGCTGCGCGGTCGCTTACTAAAAGCTGCGCTCCGAAGTCCGTGAGCCTGGCAGCGATATAATCCTCTCTTGCAAATCCGTTAAAATCAGCCTTACTGCATTTTACCATTCCGTAGTTATCCAGGATCTCGTCCTTGACGCCGCTGATAAGCAGCTTTCCCTTATCTATAAATGTGACCATATCAGCGATATGCTCAAGGTCCGAAGTGATATGTGAGCTCATGAGTATGGAGCGTTCCCCGTCCTGCAGATATTCAAGGAAGATATCCAGGATCTCGTTTCTGACCACCGGATCAAGGCCTGTAGTCGCCTCATCCATTATCAGAAGCTTTGCGTTATGTGATAAAGCCGCTGCGATCTGCAGCTTCATCTTCATACCTTTGGAAAAGTCTCCTGCCTTCTTTTTAAAAGGAAGCTGAAAACGTTCCATATATTTTTTGAAAGCTTCATCATCCCATTCCCTCCAGATGCCCTTTAACATACGGCCGATCTGCGTTGCGTTCAGATCATCGTTAAAGGGCAGCACATCAAAGATCGCAGCCACTTCCCTTTTTGCCTCATCACCTTGATCCTTAACATCCATGCCCAAAAGCTTTATCTCGCCTTCATCAGGTTTAACG
>CADAHD010000328.1 GCA_902787595.1 uncultured Lachnospiraceae bacterium | reverse complement strand
AACATGAAGTAACGCCTACTCTCCCAAGACTTTGGCTGCATAAGAACAGCTCGCTATGATGTTTTCACCGGCGCGTTCGGCCGCCTCGATCAGCTTATAGACCAGACGCTTTGCTATGCCTTTTCCGCCGTATGCGGGAGAGACTTCGGTATGATAGATATTCCATCCGTCTGCAGTCTTTTCCAGATTGCACTCCCCTATCAGCTCTTCGCCTTTATAAGCCGCACTCCTGTTTTTATCCGCTTCAAATCTGATATCAACTTCATGTGTATATACGCAGCTCAGTGCTCCGCTGGGGCACTTTTGTATAGTCTGCCAGATCTCTTTTGTCGGCGCCTTAGTCAGATCGATCCAGGGCCTTCTTCCGAATTCAAATGTTTCAGGGCTGCCGCTCACGCAGCGTTTGGCATGAAAGCACTTTTCCGAATTCCAGAATACCGCAATATCCCCATACTCATACAGTCTGTGCACTATTCCCCACCTCCGTTTTCAGCTGCCATGCCGGGTGCGCATTGTATTTACGCCCCGGCGCCTTCATGATGATATTATAAAGAGACATGGCATCGATTGCAACCACGGGTCACAAACCTCTCATGTTAAATCCTGATATAACATAACCGTAAAGCCTTTATTTACCCGCATGTCAAAGGCTTTTGACAAGTTTATTTCACACGTTTTTCCCTCATGTCCGATCATTTGGACAAAACTGCCACCACCTAAAACCCCCTATGTCAAAGACCTTGGATAGACGAAAGCGAAAAAGTTTTTTAGGATGAGCCTGTAAACAAAAACGCAGCCGGCAGACACACGGCTGGAAAGCAAACATAAAAAAGGAGATATAAAAATGGCAACAGAAATCTTAAAAGTATTGGTATACGCTATCATCGCTTACTTTATTTCAACCATCGTCCACGAAATGGGACATGTGACCTGCGGGCTTCTTAATAAATGGAGGTTTTGGCTGCTGGTAGTCGGTCCCTTTAAGCTTTATCGGGAAGATATGAATTCAAAAATAAGATTCGGTCTGGAAAAAGATCTGACTCTGTGGGGCGGCTGCGGCGGAACTTTTCCCGAAAAGGAAGATGAAACCGCAATAGAAACCTTTGCGAAGATACTGCTGGCCGGTCCTCTGGCATCATTCATACTTGGAGTGGTCTTTATGATAATCTTTGCATTCTCAAAAAGCGAGCTTACATTAATGATCGGGATGATAGGCATCGCAGAAGGGATAGCCTGCATACTCCCCATGAACATCAAGACCGGTATACTCTATAATGACGGCAGCAGATTTAAAAGGATAGTTAAAGGCGGAAAGGAACGAGATGAAGAAAACGCGTTACTCTCCATAGTCATCAAAGCAATGCTTTATGGTGATAAGGCTGTATTTGAAGAGGAGAAGCTTGATATCCTTAAATGCTCCGACGATGTCGATTTTAAGTACTACGGGCTGTTCTACAGCTTTCTGAACGCAAAAGGCCGTAAAGACGAAGCCGCAATGGAAAGGATCCGTCTTGAGGCCGCCCCCCTTAAGGCTAAAGCCTCCAAATATACCGTACTCGTCTGCGCAATGGAGTAATGCCCGAACAGGCTCTTTTCAAACTTTCCGTTTTATGCGACAATACGTCTGTTGAAAGGAGCATAGCCATGGAAGTAGGAGAACAGATAAAAAAATACAGGGGAGAGCTTAAGCTCTCACAGGAAGCATTTGCGGAAAAGGTCTATGTTTCCAGGCAGACCATATCAAACTGGGAGACCGGCAAAAATTATCCCGATATAAACAGTCTGCTGCGGATGAGCGAGATATTCGGCGTTTCCGTAGATGTGCTGCTCAAGGGAGACGTTGAAGAGATGAAAAAGATCATAAATGAAGCTGATATAGATGATTTTCAAAAATGGAGCCGGATATTTACGGTACTGTTCTTTATGACTCTCATAACCCCGGTACCGCTGGCCAGATTCCTTAAATGGGCAGGGCTCGGTATATGGGCCATTCTGGCCGCGGTAACCATGTGTGTTGCTCTGACGGTCGAAAAGAAAAAATCTGTCTTAAATATCCAGACCTACAGGGAAATAACAGCATTTCTGGAAGGAAAGACGTTAGATGAGATCGAAACAGTCCGCGAAGAGGCCAAGCGGCCCTATCAGAAGATCCTGCTGATGCTCGCCTTCGCTGTCATCGGACTGGTCATTTCAGTACTTATGGGCTTTTTGTTGAAATAGCGCCACGGGTGAAGACGGACCTCGTGGTTCTGCCTCAAGCCTCTTCCCTGCTCCGGTCTCTCATCAGATAAAAGAACCATATCAGGAACAATATGGAAGGCAAGATCTGCCCTATACCGATGCCGCCTATCGATTCCTCCTGGCTTACCCCATATAGCGCCCCGGATATGATAAATGCACAGGCATCCTGCAGGGCATGGTACACCACGCTCGGCCAGATACTCCTGCCGGAGCGATAATAGAGCGCTCCGAATACCAGTCCCACGCAGAAGGCTGATACAGCCTGCATTGCAGCCGCAAAAAAGCTGATCTCCGGATTTATGGCATTTACCAGATGCATTGCACCAAATATAAATGAAGTAAATGCTATGGAAAGCTTTGCGCTTTTAAGCGTATCTGCGCCGAAGATCTCAAAAGCCAGCTCAGTCGCACTTCCCCTGAATATCAATTCCTCGGATACGCCTATCAGAATACACTGAGCCATAAACAGCAGGATCTGCCACGGACTGATCATATTATCTGAGACATGATCCTTTAAGCTGCTGATAAAATGTACCACTGTAAGTAAAATCATGACTATCCAGGGCAAGCCGCAGATAAGCCCTTCTTTCATCCCCTCTGCCCTGATCTTTAACGCGCTTTTCTTATGAAATACAAAAACCAGTATCAATCCTACCGCAACAGATATTGCCTGATACACAAACTGCAGTGCATAATAATCGGGAAAAAGGGCCTCTAAACCTTCCCCGAACA
>CADAHD010000327.1 GCA_902787595.1 uncultured Lachnospiraceae bacterium | reverse complement strand
GCCAGACGTATCGCCACTATGGACAGGACCAGTCCGGATGTCATCCAGGAGGTGGAGCGCGTGCTGGAGAGCAAACTGGCAAACCTGGTAAATCAGGATTACACCCAGATAGGCGGCGTGGATCAGGTGGTGGAGATATTGAACTCTACCGACCGCGGTACGGAAAAGCATATCATGGAGATACTGGAGATAGAGGATCCGGAGCTGGCCGACGAGATCAGAAAGAAGATGTTCGTCTTCGAAGACATATTGCTTTTGGACAACAAGGCTATACAGCGCGTGCTGCGTGAAGTTGATAACGGCGATCTGGAGCTGGCGCTCAAGGGTACCGGTGAAGAAGTACAGAATGCGATCTTCACCAACCTTTCAAAGCGTCTGGCCGAGATGATAAAAGAGGATATGGAATTTATGGGTCCCGTGCGTATGAAGGACGTGGAAGATGCCCAGCAGAAGATAGTCAACGTGATCCGCAAGCTGGAGGATACCGGTGAGATCATCATATCCCGAGGCGGAGGTGACGAGGTAATTGTCTAATTTCATCAAAGGCGGCTTCGTCAGCGTTGAATCCGGCAAGAAGCTGACCATAAATTCAAATACATTTGTTGAAAAACGGCTTGAGGAGCTGCGTTCCAAGATGGTTGAGGAACCGCCGGAGGTGATAGAAGAAGGCTTTTCCGAAGGTCTGGATCCTCTGCAGGTTGAACGGCTGGTGTCGGCGCCCGAGGAGGATTCTTCTTTTATCAAGGCAGGCGGGGCGATAAGCCGCGAAGAAATGGATGCCAGATTAAAAGAAGCCAGGGAAGAGGCGGAAGCCATTTTAGAGGCGGCCAGAAAAGAAGCTGAACAGATACGCGGCGCGGCCCGAGATGAAGGAAGGGAAGAAGGCTACCGCGACGGACGCAGGGAAGCCGAGGAAGAATGCAGGCGGCAGTACCGTGAAAAAGAACAGGAGTGTGAAGCGCGTGTAGCTGCGGCGGAGCGTGATTTCAATAAAAGGAGCGAAGAACTGGAGCCGCTGCTGGTGGACAAGATCAGCGGCATTTTTGAAAGAGTGACCGGAGCCAGGCTGGAAAACGACAGGGATACGGTGCTGTATCTCCTTAACCGGGCGCTTACCGGAGTAGACAGCGGCCGTAATTATGTGGTCCATGTCTCCTCTGTTGATTATGAAAATGTAAGGGCGCAGAAAGAGCAGGTTGCAAAGGGAACAGGCATACTGCCCGAGAATTTTGAGATAGTTGAGGATTCAACTTTAAGCCCCAATTCCTGCCTGATAGAGAGCGAAGGCGGAATATGGGACTGTTCGCTGGGAACGCAGTTATCGCTTTTGGTACAGCAGCTTAAGATATTGAGTTATGAGTAAGAGAGGGGAGCTGACGCCCCCTTTCTTTCGATAGAGCGGGTGTCAAAAACCATGAATGATTATAATCTCGAAAAATATGACGCGGCGGCGGAAAAACTTTATTATCGCAAGCTGGGGAAGATAGTGAATGTGGTGGGACTGACGCTGGAGAGCGCGGGCCCGGATGCCAAGATGGGCGATATGTGCAAGATCACCACAACTGCAGGCAATGTGATAATGAGTGAAGTCGTGGGCTTTAAGAATAACATGACTCTGCTGATGCCCTATGAGAATACAGAGGGCATAGGCGCCGGCTGTGTAGTTGAGAATATGGAGAGGCCGCTTTCGGTACAGGTTGGAGACTTCCTGCTGGGACAGATACTGGACGGTCTTGGCAGGCCCATAAGCAAATTCACTCCGGTTGGGGAGACCTGGTTTCCGCTTGATGCAAAGAGTCCGGATCCGATGACAAGGACCATAATAAACGAAGCGCTGCCGCTGGGAGTAAAGGCGGTGGATGGTCTTATAACCGTCGGCAAAGGCCAGCGAATAGGCATTTTCGCCGGCTCCGGTGTAGGTAAGTCCACGCTTATGGGCATGTTTGCCCGGAATACCAAGGCAGAGCTCAATGTTATAGCGCTGATAGGAGAGCGTGGCCGTGAGGTGCGCGAATTCATAGAAAGGGACTTGGGCCCCGAAGGCATGAAGAGGAGTGTCGTGGTATGCGCGACTTCCGATAAGCCTGCTTTGGAGCGTAAAAAAGCTGCACAGACGGCTACGGCTATCGCGGAGTATTTCCGCAGCCAGGGCAAGGATGTGCTCCTTATGATGGATAACCTGACGCGTTTTTCGATGGCGCAGCGCGAGATAGGCCTGGCTACGGGTGAACCGCCCGTAACCCGAGGTTATCCTCCCAGCGTGTATTCGGAGATGCCCAAGCTTCTTGAACGTGCCGGCAGAGACGATAAAGGCTCCATCACAGGGCTTTATGCCGTGCTGGTAGACGGCGATGATTTTAACGAGCCCATTACCGATACGGCCCGTGGTATACTGGACGGGCATATAATGCTTTCGCGCCGTCTGGGTGCAAAGGGGCATTATCCCGCCATAGATGTAATGCTCTCCATCTCCCGATGCATGAGCATGGTGACGGATAAAGAGCACCGCCAGGCAGCGACCAAGCTCAAGTCGGTCATGGCCACGTATGATGAAGCAGAAGACCTGATCAATATCGGTGCCTATAAAAAAGGGTCGAACAAGAACATTGATTATGCCATTGATAAGATAGATGCGGTTAATGAATTCCTCTGTCAGGATGTAAATGAGAAATTCGATTACGAGGAGACAGAGCGTCTATTAGAGGGGCTGTTCAAATAGAGTAAGGGGCCCGGGGGGCAGAGGAAAGTGAGGATATACCCCGGCAGTCATCAGTGCAGAGGAAGCGTGGATGTACCCGGCAGAGCTTTCGACACAGATCTGACGGAGCGTTGCCGCAGCACTTAATAAGCACGCTCTGCCCAATCTTGCCCCGCAGAACTGTTTGAACGCAGCTCACGCAATTAGCGTGAGCAAGTGAGTTTCAAGGGGCAAGTCGGTTTAAGGGCAGAGTGCGCGAATTTAGTGCGGAGGCACAGCGAAGGCAGACTGT
>CADAHD010000326.1 GCA_902787595.1 uncultured Lachnospiraceae bacterium | reverse complement strand
CCGTATTCTTTGATAGGCGTTACTATACCTCTGACAGGAACTCCCAGTACCTCCTTGGGTATAAAATCGACGCTCTGCTTACCTGTAGCCATGGCGTCCAGCATATTGGCAAAGGCAGGATTGGAGCGATCCATCTTTACTCCGCCTGCAGCTCCGGGAAGGTCAAAGCTCTTTGCCTTCCATGAGCCTATAGTTGTTGTCGTGTCACATAAAGACATCTGAAAATCCTGTCCTGTGATCTCCGATACCATAGGCAGCACCAGCTCCAATGCTTCCATTATCCTGCTTTCCATATTGCACACCTTCCTTTCCTGAAATGATCTCTGTTTCGTATTTTATCGTATTCTTACACTTTTTTCCATATTTTACTATAAAAAATGCAGGCCTGCCCTGCATATCTTTTATAATCCGTCCTTGATACATTGCCGGGCTGACAGCAGATCAAGTATACCGAAAAACTCAGTAAACAGATTAGCCAGGAATACTGTAAAAACCACCTTGGTCAAAAAATCCTGCGGTGCCCCATCACCCTCAAATACTACAAAAGCGAGCGTTATAAACAAACTGATAAAAAAATAAATGACGCCCACCGGCAAAGAAACAATGGACATATATTTATAATGCTTAAATGATCCGTTTTTTGCGGCTTTTACATAAAGGACTGCCATGATCAATTTCATTATGTGTATCCCCCCTCATAGCTCACCCCCATGAACTTTTAAAGAGCTGTAAGTGCCGTAAACTGCTTCTTTGCCTCTGCTACCAGCGCCGAATAATCCACATCGCTTTTACTGCGTAACAGCTCTGTTATCTCACTAACAGGTCGTGTAAGGGGATCAAGCGACAGATTCGAATACATGCCTTTTAAAGCATGTGCCGTCTCAAAAGCAGCTTCCAGATCCTTTTCCTTTATCTGCTGCTCAAGCTGCCCAAGCCTGTTATCCGCCAAGGCCTTTTTCACCAGCATTATATAGAACTCTTCATTGTTCATGCAGCGTGTAAGGCCTTCCTGAGTATTTGCGCCATAGCTTTTTAATGCTTCGATCGTTATCATTCATCTTCCTCCCGTTATTCTTTTATGAATTTTTCGAATTCATCACTGGGCACGGGCTTTGAGAAATAATACCCCTGAATGATCTCGCAGCCTATGCTCTTTAACAGCTCAGCCTGTTCCTTTGTTTCCACGCCCTCGGCAATTATCGGCACCTCCAGAAGATCCGCGATCCTGATCATTATCTCTACCAATGCGCAGTCCTTTTTGTTCTCACAGATATTGCGTATGAACTTCATATCAAGCTTTAATGCATCGATGGGAAGTGATGTCAGCATATTCAGCGAAGAATAGCCGCTTCCGAAATCGTCCATTTCTATCTTAAATCCCCGCCCGCGCAGAGCTTTGGCGGTTTCTATTATCTGCTGCGAACTGTCTGTATAAGCCGACTCTGTGATCTCCAGCAAGAGCTCGTCATGAGCTATGCCGTTGTTCTTTACTATCCCGTCCAGTATATCTCCAAGCAAAGGATCAAACACATCAACTCTTGATACATTAACGGAAACCGGAACTGTCACTCCGAACTCATCCTTCCATTTCTTTATCTGGGAAGCCGCCTCATTCCATACATATCTGTCCAGCTTATGGATCAGTCCCTTTTCCTCAAACAGGGAAATGAACTCACCCGGGCTTATCATGCCATACTCGGGATGAAACCAGCGGATGAGCGCTTCCGCGCTGCAGAGAACAGGCTTATCCCCTTCAATATTGTATTTGGGCTGATAAAAGACTTTAAACTGCTTCTCCGCCAGCGCCCTATCCATATCCTGTATCAGATGTTCGCTGTGAAGCTCCCTGTCATGAAGCTCTGCATTGTAAAAGCCGAAGCTTGTTTCGTAGCCTTTGCCCAGTCGTCCACAGGCAAGTCTTGCACAGTCAAAGCGCTGCTCCATGTCTGTACAGCTTCCGTCGTCAAAATATATGCCTACTCTTAAGGATATCTTGGGTTCCTCAAATATCTTATCCAGTTTATCAATCTGCAGCGGCAGCATTTCCTTAAGATCCGCCTGATGCGGAATGTATACATAAAAACAGTTGCTGTCGCTCCTGCAGGCAAGGCCGCCGTTTTCGTTGACGAATTCATGTATGCTCTGCCCCATTTTCTGCAGGACCTTATCTCCGAACTCCCTTCCGTAGAGCTCATTGACAACATGAAAACGGTTGACGTCGATGACCACGGCGTCCATGGGCGCATTTTCATTCTGATCATCAAGCTGTCTGCCGTATTCAAAGAAGAATTCCTTATGGAAAAGACCTGTCAGCTCATCTCTTTCGGTCTCATGTATGATCACACTGTTTTCGGCCAGTTCGATTGAGTGCATTACCCTGGCCTGTACCACTTCCGGCACCTCATAAGGCTTGGTGATAAAATCCGCGGCTCCCAGCTTAAGGCTTTTGACTTCAGCCTCCTTTTCCGACGTCAGGACTATTACCGGTATGCGTCTTAGTTCTGCATCGGAATGCAGTATCTCAAGCAGGCTGTATCCGTCCAGCTTAGGCATATGCAGATCCAGAATGACAAGGGACAGTTTGAATTTATCCTTTTTTATCGTATCAAGCGCTGCCTCTCCGTCCTCAGCATACTCAACCTCATACATGTCTTTGAGCATATGACCGAGCATCTCGCGCTCTATGAACTCATCATCTACTATAAGTATTTTTCTGTGAAGTCCTTTTTTGCGTTCAAGCAGTTCCTGCATATCATCCCCTCCTTGTTCATCACACAGCCATTATGACTCTGATAGTAATCATTATACCATTACACGGCTTTCCTGCAACAATTATAAACAGCAGGATGCCGGATCATTTGCATTCTTGATCTTTGGCTGAGATCATTTGTCGCCCGCTTTTCCGCCGCGCTTATTTGTCGCCCGGGGCGGGGAGCTCCAGCAGCCTGAAAAGGGTCGGAGAAAAGGAAAACTCTTTAAAGGGTCGGCGAAAAGGAAAACTCTTTCATCAGAGCTTCTGCCTCCGTCATTGCTCTTTTTTTGACAGATCCGGGAGTTATCGGTCTGCGCACGGCTCTGATCAGAATATTCTTGGGTGTGTGATCAAAGTCGATAAACTCAAGCAGCTGAGTCTTGTATCCGCTGTATTCCAGCAGATTTGCCCTCAGCGCATCGGTAGCCAGAGCCGAAAAGCGCTCTTTGATAATGCCGTATCGCGAAAGTATACCCAGAGACTCTGTCTTTAGCTGTTTATTCAGCTCATGCTGACAGCAGGGCACGGAAAAGATCATTTTTGCATTCCATTTAATTGCATTATACAAGGCGTGATCGGTAGCCGTATCACATGCGTGCAGAGTTATCACCATATCAACCCTGAACGGAGCTTTATATCCGTTTATATCACCCATTTCGAACTTAAGACCATCATAATGATATTTCCCGGCTGCCTCATTGCATTTTTCTATAACATCCTTCTTCAGATCAAGGCCTATTATGTTGGCTTTTATCCCTTTGATCTTCGTAAGATAATAGTATACAAGAAAGGTCAGATATGATTTTCCGCAGCCAAAGTCTATTACATTAAGTTCAGTTTCCCTGTAACCGGCAAGCTCGTCGTTTATGATCTCGATAAACCTGTTGATCTGCTTATACTTATCATACATGGAATTGACCACTTTGCCTTCTTTGGTAAAGATCCCCATATCGATAAGCGGTTCTATGTCCATTCCTTCGCTGAGTATATATTGTTTTTTTCTGTTGTGGCCCGGATCATGACCTTTCTCTGCTGCGACAGAGTTTATTGTATCCGGTCCATTTGTTACAGTATCAGTCTTCTCAGCAGCATTGCCGGCGTTCTTCTTTACTTTATAGTTGCACTTTCCTTTTTTTGAGATAA
>CADAHD010000325.1 GCA_902787595.1 uncultured Lachnospiraceae bacterium | reverse complement strand
GTGATCCACTATAATAAGGGAGTGGATGAGATCGTTCTGGAAGGCGGGATAACTACAGGTGTAAAGCTTGCAGACGGTTCTTTTGTGAAAGCAGACTATGTTATCCCTACAGTTGACACACACATCCTGTTTAACAAAATGCTCCCCGCAAAATATATGCCGGGGGAACTCAAAGAGGCTTATGATGCGCCGAAGACCCATCCCGCAACCAGCGGTTTTCAGGCAGCATATGCGGTCAGCACAGAGTTTAAGCGCGGTGAGACGATATTTATCGAGATCGACCCTATACGTGTAGGCAATCGCAGCTTCAGCAGAATGTACGTAAAGGCTTACGGTTACGATCCGATATGCGTAAAGGATGGAAAACAGGTGATCCAGACCTGCCTTTCCCAGACAGATGAGGATTATGAATACTGGAAGGGCTTAAGTAAAGATGAGTATAAGAGTGTAAAGGAAGCGCTGGTGCGGGAAGTAAGCAAGAGGATCGAAGAAGCATTTCCTGAGCTTGCAGGGGACCTTGAATTCCTTGATGCATGGACACCTCTTACCTACGAGAGATACATGAATGCATATCATGGCAGCTACATGAGCTTTGTAACTACCCCGGGCGGTAAGCAGATCAAGATGAAAGGGCAGCTGAAGGGGATCAAAAATCTGTACATCGCAGGCCAGTGGACCAATTCTCCCGGAGGACTGCCGGTGGCAGCAGCGAGCGGCAAGTTTGCGATCCAGAGGATATTAAAGAAACAGCGCAGGGATATCAACATATAGATCGCACTGAGGCACGTAAACGGCAGCATATAATTAAACAGCAGCATAAAAATATCAGCATTTGAGGCGGAAACAATATGACGAGAAAAGAACAAAAAGAAGAACGCAGAAAAGCAATATTGATGACAGCTTTAGACCTCTTTGTTAAGAGAGGATATTATGAGACGAAGATCGCGGATATCGCAGAAGCTGTTCCGATGAGTACAGGACTAATGTTTCATTATTTTGAGTCAAAAGAGGAATTGCTTCTGGAACTGGTGAAGATGGGGGCAGGGGCCACCTCTTCGGTGGAAAAGCTGGGCGATGTACCTCCGGAATTGTTTTTTACAGGCTTTTTAAAACAGCTTTTCGCATATGCAAAGAGCGAGCCCTGGGTGTTCAATATGTTTGTACTGATGGGGCAGGCAAGGCGCGTGGGGATGCCGGAAGAAGTAAGGAAGATCGCGCTCTCCACAGGAACGATCGATATGACTGCGGAGGTTATAAAGAAAGGCCAGAGATCCGGCGTGTTCCGGGACGGAGATGCCAGGCTGCTTTCCGTCTGCTTTTGGGCGACGGTTCAGGGCGTGATGGAAGAGATGGCGCTTAATCCCGGAATGGACGCGCCGGATCCGGAATGGATAGCCGCGATCATCAATAAATCATAAGGGATAAGTATTTATTGCCATTTATGATAAACTGCAGCTCTCTCAAGAGGGCTGTATTTTTTTGTAAAATTAAAGATTTTTTAAGAAATGAAATGTTAGGGTGGTATTGTCAAAAGAAAAGTGTGAACGACACAGCATCGGAAAGAGGTAGAAAAATGGGAAAGGTTTGTCTGGAAGCGATCGATCTTTGCAAGACTTATATAGTGGAAGGCAACAGCAATAATGTGCTGCAGAATATCAATCTGAAGATCGAAGAAGGTGAGTTTGTATCTATCATGGGTCCCAGCGGATCGGGCAAGTCAACTCTGCTTTATACGATCAGCGGAATGGACAGCATGACAGCCGGTAAAGTGATCTTTGACGGGGAGGACATTTCCGGGATGAAAGAGAAGGAATTGACCCGGCTGCGGCTTTTGAAGATGGGTTTCATCTTCCAGCAGATGTATATGATGAAGAAGCTCTGCATCATGGATAATATCGTGCTTCCGGGCTATCAGGCAAAGCTCGTATCCAGGGAAGAAGTAAACCGTCACGCCGAAGATCTTATGCGCAGACTGGGCATAATCGATACTGCGGAACGCGAGATCACGGAAGTTTCCGGCGGCCAGCTGCAGCGCGCCTGTCTTGCCAGAGCACTGATCAACAGCCCCAGAGTACTATTTGCGGATGAACCCACGGGCGCGCTGAATTCAAAAGCCTCATCAGAGGTATTAAACGAACTCATCAAAGCAAATGAAGCGGGCAGCACAATATTGATGGTAACGCACAGTGAAAAGGTGGCTGCCAGTTCGGACCGCATTATTTATCTTGTCGATGGTGATATACAGGGAGAACTGAAGCTTGGAAAGGTTACGGTAAAGTCCGATAAAACGGACCCGAGAGAGGAACTGCAGAAACGCGAACGCAAACTCAGGCAATGGCTGGATGAGATGGGGTGGTAAGCTATGTATTTAAGAATGTTAAAAAAAGACCTGAAAGATAAGTTGGGCTTAAATATCGTGCTCTGCATCTTTATGATCATCGCCGCCACGCTGTTAGTCATGAGTGTGGAATTCTTTTACTCTCTGATAGGCGGGATAGAAAAGACCTACGAAAAATGCAATACATCAGATGTGATCTTTACCGTGGATCAGTCTGTATCCGATAAGGAAGGGCAGAGAAAAAAGATAGATGAACTGATCAGATCGGATCCGCTCATAGGTGAAGTGGAGATCTCCGAGCGTATTCTTCTGCGTACATCCCGCCTGGAATTTGAGGGCGTTGACCGCAGGCGTATTGGCGGACTGTATGAGAACGTAGTGATAATCTCCCCTGTGAGCCGTTCACAGAACATACCTTATGATATCAACGATTCGCAATTTACGCTTAATGACGGCTGTGTGGCGCTGCCGCAGTATATAGCAAACAGTACGGGAAACAAGGTCGGTGACAGTATAAGGCTTACTACGGATCTGGGGAACATCTATGAGTTTACGATATCCCATATCTATAAAGATCCCAGTACCTCTGCAATACATAAGATACTCTTTTCGGATAACGATCATGAGGCGCTGAAAAAAGAATTCTTCGGCATTACGGAT
>CADAHD010000324.1 GCA_902787595.1 uncultured Lachnospiraceae bacterium | reverse complement strand
TTTTCGAGAAAGGCCTTCGCGGCAAAACTGTTCGTGAGGATCACAGGCTTTCCCTGCCCCAGCGACCTTCCTATCAGCGCAACTGCCGCCGCCTGCAGACCGTCGCCGAAACTGAATGTAAGTCCCATCAGGTTCATTCCCACCTGGTGCGCTGCCATCGAATCCATCCCTTTTTTCGCAGCCATCACAGCTGTTGCCATAAAGCCTATACGCATGAGGATCTGCTCAAAGAATATCCCGTAGCCTATAGTAATAAGGCTCTTTAATGCTTTAAAGGATGCCCTTATCTTTTCAGAAAAAATAAATGGTATGCTGATAAAACTATCCGCCTTCGATATCGAGACGATACTCATCACGGATGATACCACCGTACCAAGCACAGTAGCCAGGGCTGCTCCCACTATACCAAGTGCAGGGAAACCGAAGTGTCCTTCTATCAAGAGATAATTAAGTATTATATTTACCAGGTTGGAGGTCACATTCGTTCTCATGGTGATCCTGGTATTTCCCGCACCTCTCTGCGCCGAATTGACTGCCATCTGGATGCAGTTGAATATCATGCCTCCCATGATGATCCTGAAATAGGTCACGGCAGCATTATGGGTAGCTATATCCTCAGCCGTCGCATCGGACGAGCCGCACAAACTTATTATCGTATCGGCACCCGCAACAAACAGTATGCTCAACACTATCGCTGCCGTTATCACGAAATATATCGCCATAGCAAATATGCCGTTGGCTTCCCTGCGCTTTCCTCCGCCAAAGCGTCTTGCTACCAGTGCGGAGATGGATACATTGACCGCAAAAAACAGCGACAGGCCCATAAATTTGGGCTGCGTTGTCAGCCCTACGGCTGCCACGGCATAAGACCCCATGCGGCTGACCATCAGTGAATCCACCAGTCCCGCAAAAGCCACGAAAAAAGACTCTACTATCGCAGGCCATGCCATATCAAATACTGTTTTAAAGTTTTCTTTGCTGTATCCCTTTATGCCAAACATATCATCACTCTTTTAGCGGCTCTGTGCGATCATATCCATATATTCACGATATGAGATATGTTCTCCGCCCATGCTCTGCAGAAAATCCGTATGAAACTGACAATCGATCATATGAAATCCTTCATCTTTCAGTCTCTGCGCCAGAAGTACCAATGCCAGCTTCGATCCGTTTTCGTGATCCGAAAACATGCTTTCGCCAAAGAAATTCTTACCGATCACAACTCCGTACAGTCCGCCCGCGATCACTCCGTCCACTTCCGATTCCACAGACATGGTGTATCCTTTTTCATGAAGCCTTGCATAGGCTGCTTCCATATCACCCGTTATCCAGGTTCCTTCTTCATATTCACGTTTCATCCTGCATCTGTGCATCGTATCCGCAAAATCCCTGTTATATAACGCCCTCACGGTATGTCTTTTCATATATTTCTTCAGCGAATGCGATATATGTATATTCTCCGGCCTGATTATAAAACGCTCCGCCGGGCACCACCACATTACAGGCTCGCCTTCCTCATACCATGGAAAGATGCCCTGCGAATAAGCCAGTATAAGTCTTTCAACGCAAAGATCCCCTCCCACCGCCAGCAGTCCGTCAGGTTCTGCCAGTGCAGGATCGGGAAACACTATCATATTATCCGGCAATCTGAAAACAGGCATATCTTCTTATATCAGTCACTCTCACCGATCGGCAGGATACAAATTCTCCCGCATTGATCTGTATTACAGTATGATTATATATCCCTGTCCACACACAGGCTACTTATAATTTGTCGTCGTCTTATCAGCTTTAGTTATAGTCTTTTGGATATTTTCCACTAATATGTTCACTATTTTTTGGATAATTCGTAAAGAAAGCATATTGTTTTGCGCGGATAAGGGTTTTATACTTTGTCAAGAGATGAGATCAGATAACAGGAACCTATCAGTAAGGAGGATATGATGAAAAAGAGATTTGTTTTAGCATTGACCGGCGCCATGGTCTTATCTATGGCAGCATGTACTTCCACTCCCGCTGACACAGCTCCGACAGAGCCTGCAGTTACCGAGGCAGCTCCCACAGAAGCTCCCGAGAGCACCCCGGAGGATACTCCTCAGACCACTCCCGAAGACAGCCAGCCGGAAGAGGTCGTTGACGATGTGATCGATAAACCCGACTTTACCGGAACCTATACAGAGCCCATGTCCGGAAGATGCACCATTGATATAGAGTATTTAAGCGGAGATGATCATAAGGTCAACATCCGCTGGGCCAGCAGTGCATTTGAATCCGCTAACTGGGAAATGACCGCTACCTACTATGTTTCCACAGGCTTACTTGAATATACCAATGCAAAGTACTATGTACGTACCTATACCGATGATACCACCTATACCGATGATGTTAAATATACCGACGGTGCCGGAGAGTTCTGGTTTGAGCCGGACGGAATGCTCGGCTGGAGAAGCGCCAACAGCGATGTTGACGGCGTGACCGGTGAGACCTTCTTTGAGAGACTGCCCGGAAACACCGGAATGGCTAATCCCTGGACAGACGTTACTTCAGCGGACGAAGCAGCTGCGGGAGCAGAGGTAGGCTACTTCATGGTACCTGAGAATAATACAGACTACAACGGTCATCAGGTTTATATAACAGAGTTCAGATGCATGGAACACCTGGCTGAAGCAAGAGGTTCCATCGGTGCAGCAGAGCTCACTATCCGCAAGGGATTAAAGCAGGAAAGCGATGATGTTTCCGGCGACTACAATGAATATGCACACAGCTGGTCTTTTAAGACAGATGACGGCTTCACCGTTAACTGCTACGGAAACGAAGAAGGAAAGACCATGAAGGCTATCTGGTTATCCGATAACTTCAGCTACAGCATCAACGTAATGGGACAGGGTGATGAGTCCGATACTTACGGTCTTGACGATACGACATTAAAGCAGCTTATCGAAGTAACCCAGTAATACGAAAAACACCTCCAAAAAAATATGGCGCAGGGTAAGGATAATGATCCGGCCCTGCGCCTTTTTAAATGTTCTTTTATTAATA
>CADAHD010000323.1 GCA_902787595.1 uncultured Lachnospiraceae bacterium | reverse complement strand
CAGATATCACGCATTTGGGCTTCCCGTTTGCCAGGATGATGTCTCCGGGTTTTACTTTATTGGTCGGTATCACGAAGAAGAAATCTTCGCCGATATCAAAAACGAAATTGCTGCAGTTAGTAAAACGTCCCGACTTGATGTCATAAGTCTTATATCCGCAGGAAGTTTTGATGGCGATGCCGCCGTCCATGGAAAGCCTGCACATTCCGGGTGCGATCTTTCCCAGTTTACCGTTAAACATTTCATTCATATGATCACCTCCTTATGATATTATCAAAATGATAATAACTATGCTGTATAGCAATCATATAATCAAAATGATAATATGTCAAGAGGCTTTTTTTCTTTTTCTCAGCTGCCATGACCCTTTACGAAGGAAGGGGACTATATCATATTCGGACATTATGAACAGGACGGTGATACATCCAACGGTCCGGAGGCGATAGAATGGGAAGTTAATGCATGCTGGGAGATAAAGGGAGGAAAAGATACGGAAGATATATCAGAAATTAAATGTGCTTCCGCTGATTTTTTTGCCGGCATAGACTCCGCTGTCTGCCCGCTTATAAAGGTCTTCGAAGGAGTATGCATCCCCTGCTTTGAAAAATGCAGCACCGGCGCTGACGCAGATCTGTCTGCCGCCAAGCTCCGGAATATCGATCCGGGAGATTTCCTTAAAGAAGCGGTCCATCAGCTCTTTGGCGGTTTCTTCATCCAAAAGATCCATAACATATAGGGCGTACTCATCCCCGCCCAGACGGAAGAGGATATCCTCCTCACGGAAGATATGCTTTAAGGCATCTGCGATCCCGCGGATCACCTTGTCGCCAACATTATGGCCATAGTCATCGTTGATATTCTTAAACTTGTCGACATCCAGGATGCAGAGCATTCCCGTACGGCCGTTTGCCATGGCTTCGATAACCTTTTGCTCACCGGTACCACGGTTTAAGATGCCGGTCATAATATCGGTGGTGGCCAGGATCTCCAGATTCTGTCGTTCCTTCGCTGAGGCCACGATGTCGTCTACGTTCTTAAAACCTGCCAGCATATCGCTGCCAGGGATATTGGCGTTGATCATGATATAAGTGAACTGATAATAATGTACCTCGCCTTTATCGATCACGCGGTAACTGGAAACATATTCCGGGTTATCGGCAAGCTTGCTGTTGATCGTCTTCAGGGAGATGGCGTCATACATCCATTCCTGATCCTCGGAATACACACGATCCTTTACGTACTGTTTATAGAGCACATCGTAGGAATAGATTTTTTCTCCCGCGCCCTCCATACCTTTGGTAACATAGCCGTCCAGCTTCAGGATCACAACATCGCCCGTTTTGGGATTGATCTTGAAGATGTTGTAGTAATCGCGGCTTAAGGTCTCCACGATATCCAGCTGTTCCCGCAAATAGCGCTTATCGGAAATGTGCTTACGGATGGATTTGTCAATATCCCTGAAAGCCAGGATGAAGTTCTCCGTTTCGCCCGGCTGCCCGGCCAGAGCGAAAGCCATCTGATGATAGGACATATTGCCGTCATCGGCCAGACGCATATAATCCAGGGTAAAGAGTTCTCCGTCTTTGATCCGTGAAAATACGACATCAAGTTTGACATCCCTCTGGACGCTCTCGATGCTGCTTACCACGCAGCGGTCTACGTATTCCTCAATAAAACGTTCGTAATTGTCAAAGCGTAATCCCAGCTCTACGGCATAATGATTGGTATTTTCACCGGTTGAACGGTATAGATACATCTTCTTTGTGACGGCGTTAATGACCCAGATAGTATGGTATTCTTTACCGATACCGGTGATGATACCTGTCAGACGCCGTATACGCGCATTAAAATCATCGACCAGTCCGCGCTGAGCCTCCGGATAGTTCAAAGGATCGATCAATTCGTTTTCTTTGATGACTAAATCTGATTGCATATGCCCCTCCTGCAAGCGGACTCGACCTGAATAATGCGTCGGTGTAAATAGAATTTTACATCACTTCAAGCAAAGTGACAATACCTTATAGATCGTAAGCTTGCAAATGAGGCCGTTATACTATCTTGATCGGCCGTTGAAATCCTTTATAGCAGTGCTGTGACAGGGGCAACTGTTGGTAGCGCAAGTGTAATGGATAATAGATTTATTTTATGGGGATATTTGTTATGATTAAAATATCCGGTGCCATAAGTACTAAACGAGTCTGCGATGGAGCTTCGGCAGATGAATTGAAAGGGGGGCATGATCATGGGATACAATTTCTTTAAGATCACTGAGCTTAAGGATTCTTTCAGGAGGAAACTGAATACCTTTGCTGCTACGCTTGGTTCTGCGATAACGCATGGCGAAAAGATATCTTTTGCCGATAATGACATAAGCTATGCTTTGCAGCTTCAGAATGAAAGGCTGAAAAACAAGCAGCTTACAATGGAATATGAGCTTTATGACCGGGACAGTTCACGTAATGCCATGGTAGGTTCTGAGTGGAGAGATGCGCATTACGAAAGCTTCGTTTGTAACGAGCAGATGGGAGTAAAAAGAAAGATCTTAAAAGGCGGATCGAAGATCTATTCTGACAATAAAAAGAATATCCTATACACAACCATTACGGATGTCACAAACGGAATACATCCGGACAATGAGAGTGTATGTTGCCCCAACTGCGGTAATGTCACCACGATCGCGGGCCTTCAGGGGGGATGTGAATATTGTGGCACAATGTATAAGATGGATGACCTCTTTCCGAGAGTAACGGGATATTATTTCCTGAACGATGTGGCGGTTGCAGGTAACGAAGGTAAAAAAGGGATCTTGCTGTCAATTTTCCTTACATATATTGCCACGGTTTTGCTGGCGGTAGGCTTAATGATCGTCAAAGGGGATTTCAGTATCGGAAGGCTGTTGTTCATGATACCAATGTTCCCGATCGCGTTGTTTGCCGGTTATATTTTATATTCGATCTTTATGCTGATCAGGCTTATCGTGGTTGGTTCAAGCCAGTCTGCGGGCAAGTATGGGACGATAGGTTCAAGAAAGAAATTCGAACAGAGGATGAAGATGATCAC
>CADAHD010000322.1 GCA_902787595.1 uncultured Lachnospiraceae bacterium | reverse complement strand
GAAGCCGAATACTCTGCCCGCAGCGCCGACGCTTACAAAGCTCTGGCCAAGGGACTCAGAAAACTGCTGATACTGCGCGCTGCGGAACTGGGCGCAGATATAAATGAAGAGCAGGCCGAAGAAGCAATCACGAAAGCCTGCGGACTTTCATCGGATGAATTTGTAAAACAGTACGGCCCCATGCTTCTCCCCGCATCAGGCGATGCAGGCGCAAAATACAACTGCCGGGGCAGCTACAGCGCAAAGAAAGGCATGATCAGCCTTGACGGGAACACAGAAATGCGCTTTCTGGTCGATGACAGACTGCTGGTCCTGGCTGACGATACCTCAAGCACGACCTATCGCCGCGCGGATAAAGAGGCCGATGACGTAGTCATTCTGGGAACGCTGTTCTCTCCCATAAAGGCCCACGCCGCAGGCAATAATCATAATATACTCGAGAATCTGAGCCTGGAAGTGGACGGCGGCAGCAGCCATAACATCAAGACCATCCACTATGATTACCTTAATAACCGCTATGTCTCCATGAGGGATTTCGCCGCTGCTTTAAACGGCACGGATAAGCAGTTTGAACTGAGCGTGACCAATGACAGCATCTCCATCAAGAGCGGCCAGTCCTATATAGGCGTGGGCGGCGAAGGCGATCTCTTCCCCAAAACCCGCCGCGAGCCTGATGAGGAAGATCCGCTTTACAATACCGGTGTCCTCAAAAACAACACCATGGATTACGACGGCGTAACCCTCAAATATTATACTTTTATAGGAAACAATACCGCAGGCTATAAGGATGCCTATATCAACCTGACCGATCTGGCCATGATGATGGATCTGGATCTTTGGATGGAAGAGGGCAGACTAAAGATAAACACCCACGGATCTTACAGCGTGGATATCGATACGCTTAAAAACGAAGGCTTCTTTGACGAGGTAAACAGCGCGCTGGTAGGCGATGTCACCACAGGCGAGATCTTCATCGCATCTGCTGAAGATATGTCCGTACCCATCGCCAGCACCACCAAGCTCATGACCTACCTCTGCATAATGGACGCCGTGAGCGCAGGCGAGATATCTTTAAACGGCATAGCCACCGTAAGCAAAAAGGGCGAAGAGCTTTCACGCAGCATCGACGGCGTGATCAAGCTGGATGAGGGACAGGAGATCCCGGTGGACCAGCTGCTTCTGGGCATGCTGCTCCCCAGCAGCAACGAATGCGCCCTTACCCTGGCAGAGTATGTATCCGGCAGCGAGGAAGCCTTTGTCGAGCGCATGAATACCAAAGCCGCTCTGCTGGGCATAGACGAAGGAACCCTGTTTATCAACTGCCATGGCCTGCCCGAATATCCCGATAATACCGCTACCAGCAAGATACAGAACCATATGAGTGCAAAGAGCATGTTCATACTCTGCTCTCACATATTAAAAACCTATCCCCAGATAAAGGATATCACCTCCACCAAAGCTGCTTACTGTGAAGCTCTTTCGCGTGAGGTGCGCAATACCAATCCGCTGCTCTATAATCTGCCCGACTGCTTTGGCTTAAAGACCGGAACCACAAATAAATCCGGCGCCTGCCTGGTATCCGGTATGAAGGTTGCAGATGCAGCCGGCAATATTCATGAAATTGTAGCCGTGGAATTCGGCGCCGAAGATTCAACCGTAAGAGTAAGCCTTTCGCAGGAGCTGCTGCTCTACGGCCGCGATAAGATAAAAGAAAACGGCAGCGCCGCGGAAATTTCTTCCGCGCCCACCACCGTTGAAGCACTTATGATCGAGGCTCTCAAGTACCTTTAAAATGTTTGCCTGTCGCAGGCATATTAAGGACCGGAGCTCAGTTCATTACCTTATTGTCGATAATGCTTTTCTGCAGCCTGCCCTCATCATCATATACCAGTTTTAACGAAAAGAAGGGGTGATCCTCTTTCAGCAGCTGCAGAAAGACCTTATCCCCTTCCCATATGGGCAGTTTTGCGACTTCATCCACAGGCACCCAAAGGAGTTCGCCCTCATCACAGTCCTTTAAACTTCCCTCAAAATCTTTTGATGTGTAAAGATACATATACTCCGTGATGTCGCCGTATACAAAGGTGACTATTCCCCGGAATACATGGTTCCTGAGCGTAAGGCCGGTCTCCTCTTTTATTTCACGGTAAAGACAATCCTCCGGACTCTCTCCGCTCTCAAGCTTTCCGCCTACGCCTATCCATTTATCCTTGTTCAGATCCCCTTCTTTTTTGGTCCTGTGCAGCATCAGATATTTATCATCCTGCTCTATATAACAGAGGGTGGTGTTAACAAACATATTCCGATCTACCTCTCAATATAACTGTATAAAGTTTTTATAATGATCAGCGGTGTAATAGATATCTCCGTCACTCACATCATAAACCAGCCTTTTGGCACCGCGTTTGCTTTTATGAAGGGTATCAATATCGCATTCCCTGTAATCGCCTTCGGGCAGAGTCCCTTCATAATTACTGTATTTATCTCCGCCTATGCACTTGCCATCTGCGTACTGATCCAGCCCTCCGCCGGGCCATCCCAGGTCCTGGGCTTCTTTCTTTGTGATAAAATTATCCGGAAGTTTTTCATACACATGAATATAGTAAGACACATCCCCCTTTGAGGTATAACTTCCTTTTTCATCTATTCCATGCTCAAATAACCCTTCTTCGATAAGCGGAACACCGGATACCTTCTTCATATTGTATGAGCGTGCGCGAGTATCTTTGTATATCCAGGTCTTTCCTTCTTTAAACTGTATATTGACAGTAACATTGCCTTCTTTTTTAAATTTGATAACACCCTTCTTACTTATACTTGCGATCTTCTTATCACTTATTGTATAACGCGCCTGTGCCCCTTCGGGAATCTTAAACTGCGAAGATATATCTATGGTTTTGTGATCGATCTTGACTTTGATCGGTATCACCCTCTTAAAATCTCCGCCTCCGTACTCAGCATTTACGGTAAGTATGCCGTTTTTATTTCCTACGCTGATGATCCCGGTATCTGCATCGTAATATGCCACATCTGCTTTGCACTTGATACTCCATTTTGTAGGAGGTATACCCAGGTTATCAA
>CADAHD010000321.1 GCA_902787595.1 uncultured Lachnospiraceae bacterium | reverse complement strand
CAGGAATAAGGTGCCGTCCTCTAAATAATTCAGGTTGTTGATGCTGTTTACATCCTTGCAGCTTATCATATCAAGCTGTTTAAAATCGTCGCCTGAAACATCAAAAGAATAGATATGATTTGTAGAAGTTCCTACCATCAATGTACCATCGGGCGAAAATGCGCAGCATTTATACCACTCCTGATCATCCGTCAGTTTGATCATGCTCAGCACCTCCCCATTCTTAAGAAGGAAGAGACGACCGTCAGCTGCAATAGTTGCAACATGGCCATATTCATCGGCTGCGATGCTGTCGGCGTAATTTATTTCATCAAGGGTGTTTGCCGCTTTAAGTCCGTTATTCATGACCAGGATCTGCATGCTTCCCGTGGTCCCCACATAATAATAACCGTCTGTTGCGCGTATGATGCAGCGTACGGAATTCGACGGAAGCCCGCTGGCCTGGTCCAGTACATTAACTACCTTTTCGCGGATCACAATAGAAAGTCCGTTATCATTTGTACCGATCCACAAACGCCCCTCTTCATCCACATAGAGGCAGTTTACGTTTTTAACGGATTCGTAATCATCCACCCATCGAAACTCGCGTCCGTTATAGCGATACAGTCCCGCATATGTGCCTATCCACAAAACACCGTCATTGGTCTGGGCTATATCGTTTGCTTCACCGCAGGGCAGGCCGTTATTACTGCTGTATACGGTCTGAACATAATCATTATAATCAGTGACATCGCTTATGGTTCCTGCTTCCGCCCTGCCCGGAAAAGACAGATAAGAACACACGGAAGTAAAAAGAAGCAGAACTGCTCCTGCCGCTCTACCTCCATGCTTTAAAGACTCTTCTTTATCCTTCTGCATTTTACGTCCGAGTATGACTATATATACTATCGCTATCGTAAGCACTTTATCGGCAAACTCTATAGCCAGCTGCCCCAAAACGTAGCAGATAAACGGTGTCCAGTCCTTATCCAGCAGGTAACTGATAACGCCGTCGCCCCATTTATTCCCGGTATATCCGCTATGAAGAAGCATATTCAGCGGAACCGATACGATAAGCGCAGTAGTCATGGTAATAGTAGCTGCCACCATGAAGCCGTAAAATCTGTCGAACCATTTTCTGCGCGCGGCCACACCGACTATGATACCCAACGCCACGCTTGTAACAGAATATGCAGCTGACAGATGATTGACGACCGAATATGCGAGATTTCCCGTGAGTCCGACGATAGCGCCGCATACGGGCCCCGCAACATAAGCGCATAAAGCTGTTCCGAAAGAATCGGCCCAGATCGGCAATTCAAGCCATACCGCAAACAGCTTTCCTCCGACATTAAGGCAGACGCACATTGCAATAAAAAGAACGATCTGCCAGGTTTTCCAGTTTTTCATCTGTTTAATTCTCCTCCCCGCATCATGCACTGTAATTATAGCAAAGCGAGAATAATATGTAAATCAGCTACAGCTGCACGCCTGCTCTTTCCGCAGCTTCCTTTACGCTGCTTAAGTATAGCACATCTAAGTGTTTTTGAGCATACCAATAAGCAAAGTTGATGACAGTTAAATATCATCATGTTATAATCTTTTATATTATGGAAGAAAATAAAGAAAAAAAGCATTTATCACCTTATCTTAAAACCGTACTGATAATGACTGCCTGCATCATAGTACTGTCTCTGCCCGCATTTTCATCGGATCTCTGCGACTGGTATAATGATCATATCTACGGTATTTTATGCGACGCGATCAGTCATGTTACCGCGCTGCTTCCTTTCGCTCTGGGCGAGATACTTATGTATATCGGCGCGCTGCTGATAGTGGCCGCTGTATTCATACTGCTTTTGCTGATCTTTCTTCATAAAAAAGCAGGGTACCGCAGATTCTGCAGCGGCTATTTCAAAACCCTTTCTGTCATCCTTTTAAGTGTGGTCCTTGTTTATATACCCACCTGGTTTATTCCTTTTAACGGAAGCATATTGGGACAGGGCAATCCCGGCCTGAGAACCGAATATACCCTCGACGAAGCAAGAGCTCTGCTTCAGTATTTTGCCGACGGAGCAAATGCCGCAGCCGAAGAGATCTGCATAGCCGATGACGGCAGCGTTGAATTCTATCCCACTGAAAAGATCACGGAAATGGCTGCTGCCGCAATGAGAGATCTGGGCAGTGAATTCGGCCGTCTTAAAGGTTATTATCCGCCTGTAAAGACCGCTATATGCTCGGATATCTTAAACCGCATGAATATTGGCGGTTACAATTATCCCTACACAATGGAACCCACGCATAACCGCTATGTTTCGCCTCTTTATCAGGCATCTCTGGATGCGCACGAATATGCTCATCATAAAGGCTATTATCAGGAAAATGAGGCCAATCTCCTCAGTGAACTGGCGCTTTGCAAAAGCAGCGATCCCTATCTGAGACTGGCAGCTTATTACGAGATGTATAACTATCTTTATTTTGATTTTCTGGATAAAGAGACCGCTGTTCTGGATCAGATGATCGCCGATGGCCTGGTCACCTACCCTGAAAAGCTGGATTCAAAAGAAAAAGTACAGGAAGCCTTTAGGATATGGGAGGAGATCTTCGGTCCCGAACCCGAATTAAGCGAACGCGTCTATTATATATATGATGCCGGTATGGAGGCAGAACAGGCGATATATGACGAAGACGAACATGTGATAGATGATATGCCGGCTGTTGATGAACTGATCTCCGATACCGCAGCACAGGGCTGGAAGATACAGGGTGATATAATCAAGGATAATACCTACAGCGGCGTTGTACTGCTGCTTTTACAGTATTACTACCGTGAAGGTTCTTCGCTGCCTCTTCACTGATCATTACTGTAGCATAAACAATATCTGCTGACTCCGTTATCAGCCGTGATCGTATTGTACAGCTTACACCCCAGATGCGCATATATATCGGCATAAGCCTTCATATCTGTGTCGAATAAAAGAGGAAGATGCTTTTCATCCGACATCTTCTTTGCATACGCCACCAGTTCTGACGCTATTCCCTTGCCCTGATGCTTTTTATCCACACATACCATCAGAGCATCTATATGTCTCTGCCTTGCATACTCCCC
>CADAHD010000320.1 GCA_902787595.1 uncultured Lachnospiraceae bacterium | reverse complement strand
TGCCGACGGGCTTATCCGAGCGGCTCCGCTGCAGTAAGTACTGGCATATCAGCGTAAATACCGCCAGTCCCAGAAATGTTAAGCAGTGCAGCTTAAAGGGCGAAATAATGATCCCCAGTAAAAATGCAGCCGCCACGCTGCCGGCGCCAAACGGCATTCTGCAGAGTTCTGCCGTATATCCGCACAGAAAAGCCGCCAGGATAAAGCAGAAACCGGAGCTTTTGATCAGCAAAGTGTCTGCCAGGATAAGGCAGACCACCGCAAGCGCCGTAAACAGTCCCGAAAAGGCCAGCGCCTTTGTTTTATTCATAAGCAGTTGCAGAGATCGCCGCCCATGCACTCGCACAACGTATCGGCGCACCAGAGGTCACAACAGAGATTTCCTGTGCCGCAGCCACCCATTCCGTTATAGTTTGCCGGACGCCCGTAAAACTCGCCCTGATCCTGATAATTCTGCTGATAAGGCTGCTGGTATCCGCCTTGCTGATAGCTGCCGGGCCCCTGCTGATTGTAGCCGCCCTGGCCCTGTCCGTTATAGCCGCCCTGGCCATATGCTCCCGGGCCGCCGTAATTACCCTGAGGGCCCTGAGGTCCGCGGTTATAATTGCCACGGGACTGCATGTTCGCGCCGTCTTCATTCAGGGGCCCGTAATATCCCATGCTCCTGACTTTCAGTATCTCGTTATAGGCTTCCTGAGCCTCCTTGAATTTTTCCTCAGCCAAAGGCGCCAGCGGGTTATTTGTCCCGGCAAAATTATCCGGATGATACTTGCGCAGCATCTCCCTGTATGCCTGTTTTACTTCGTCGTCGCTGGCCGTATGGCTTATGCCTAAAACCTCGTATGCGTCTTTCATGATTACCTCGATAAGTATGTATTTCTTTCAAAGCTCCCCTGGTGGGGGGTGTGCCCTTGAGTATGGTTCTTTGGATGCCGGCAGTTCTGTCAGGATCCTTCGCTTCGCTCAGGATGACTAAGTCACAAGAAGGGGCCCGCCTTTTGGCATTAGGAGGGGCCCGCAGCGCGGGAGGTGCCTGACCGCTTCCTGTCGTATACGTTCCACACTCCTGCATAGAGGATATTTCTCAGGATATCCCCGTACTGCAGGCAGGGCAGCTTTTCAAAATAGTAGCTGCATTTAGCCATTTCGTCAAAAAGCAGCGCCTCTGTATCTTCATCGCCCTTTAAGGGGTTATAGCGTCCCTTCTTTGCGTCTTCTTCCTTATCGTCCCAGGCGTCCATCATGTAGATAAAGCGTCCCAGATGATAAGCCATGCCGTTTAAGTCATGTTCGAATATATCGCCGGGCCTGTATGCAAAGAGGCTCATCATAAGCCTTCCGAAACAGTCTGCTCCCTTATCCAGCGCGTCCTCCGCAGCAGACTTCTCCACTGCCGCCAGCGCCTTCATGGCTTTTGCGATGCCGCGGCATTGATAAGGATATTTATCCTTTATCTTTAAAAAATCGCTGCGGTAGAGCGCAAGTCCCCCCGCAGCCTTTATACTTTTTTCATCCTCACGGTCATCCTTAAAATGATACCATGATAAAAGCACATTCATATCCGCGCAGTAGCGCGACGCATCCGTCACGCTCATTGCATGTTTCTTTGCCGGATGCACTATGCAACGCGACATGCTCTTTTCAACATCCAGCTCATAGAGCGAGCTCAGCAGCATCACCAGAAAGGTACAGTCATATGTAAGGGTGATCTGCCCCTTTAGGCCGTGTCCGTCTTTTAATGCATGGCATAAGCCGCAATAAAAGCTGTGGTAAAGCTCGTAATCCTTTACTTTTAATTCCGCTTTTCTGACCTGGACGTAACCGCACATTTATGCCTTCTTAAATACCGGTATCTGGTCTATGGGCGCTGCCACGGTAACTGTCTTTCCGCCGGTAACCGTCTTCTTTGTGAAGATGTTCTCCCACTTGCCTTCGGGCAGATATACGCTGCGCTCTCTTGCGCCGTATTCGAATACGGGCGCTACCAGATAATCGGGTCCGAACATGTACTGATCCTCGCACTCCCAGCACTTTTCGTCCTCGGGGAATTCGTAGAACATGGTACGGATCACGGGTGAGCCGTTCTTGTGAGCTTCCTTCATAAGGCCCGCAATATAGGGCTTAAGGCTCTCACGCAGACGGATGTATTTGGTCATTATCTTCTGCTCTTCCTTGCCGTAGCTCCAGATCTCGTTGTCCTGGCCGGTGTGCAGATAACCGCCGCCGAAATCCCTGTTATCCAGAGGAGGGATATCGTAAGGTCCGCGGTCACCGTGCAGACGCATTACGGGGCTGAATACGCCGAATGCAAACCAGCGCATCAGAAGCTCCTTAAACTCGGGATCGTTGACATCATCCGTCATGAATCCGCCGATGTCCGTATTCCACCAGGGAATGCCTGCTATGCCGGCATTGAGTCCGCCTGCAAGCTGGTCGCGGAACGCCTCAAAGGTCGAAGGCACATCGCCGCTCCATAATACGGGACCGTATTTCTGGCTGCCTACCCATGCGCTGCGGATAAGTGATATGGGCATCTTTTCGCCGTCATTCACTGCGCCTTCCGAAACCACCTTAAGATAGTTCTTCGGGTATTCAAGGCCCACCTTGGCGCTGCGGCCGGTATAATAACGCATATTGTCGAACTGGTAAACCGCGCTGTCAGGCTCCGCGTTATCAAGCCAGAAATAGTCGATGCCCAGTCTCTTGTAATTCTCTTTAAGTTTGTTCCAGAGATACTGCCTTGCCTCGGGATTGAAAACATCTATGGTTGCGCATTCGCCCTGATAATCATAGGTCTCGATGGTGCCGCGGTCTGTCCTGGTAAGATAGCCCAGATCCGCCATTTCCTGATAATTCTCGGACCTCTTGTCGACAGAAGGCCATACGCTTACGATGATCTTTGTGCCGTAGCTGTGGATCTCGTCCACCATTGCTTTGAGCTCATCCTCGGGCCAGTATTTCTCATCAAAGCGGTAGCTGCCCTGATAAGGCCAGTGGAAGAAGTCGATGATGATAATGTCAAGGTGAATATTAAGCTCCTTGTACTTACGCACAACAGAGAGCACCTCCTCGGGTGTGCGGTAACGCAGCTTGCACTGCCAGAAGCC
>CADAHD010000319.1 GCA_902787595.1 uncultured Lachnospiraceae bacterium | reverse complement strand
CCTTCTGTGCCTGCAACTCTCCGTTGCTTTCGTCCAGCCGGGCATTGAGTTCATCAATGTCTGTCTTAAGCTGCTGATTTTTGTCTTCAAGTTCCTTTTTTTCCTTTTCCGCTGTTTCTGTCTGCTCCTGAATTTTTTCTTCGTAGTCTTCTATCGTCCTGTCACTTCTTCTCAAGTCGGAATTAAGATCGTCAATCTCGCCGTTCTTCTGAAAGAGAATCACGCCCAACGTTCCTGCCACTCCAAGAGTTAACACAAGCAGTACAATAAGGATCGTTCCTGTTGCTTTCTTCATACGCACGCCTCCTTCATCAAGCAATACAACTTTAATTGTATCATATCAACGCCGGGCTTTCAAGCTACCCTTTTTTTCAAAATCCCCTTCCGATATAATCAAACGCGTTTTTTATCCACTTGATCTCCCGCTCTTCCATGGCCAGCACATCAAAACGCACCTGAAGTTTATACAGTTCCTTATGGAACATCCTGTAATTATCACAGACACTGCAGATCTTCTGCTGCTTTCTGTAGTCAACCGCCTCGGAAGGATCGCCGCTGTATCCGTTTTTCCGCCATTTAACCTCAAAAAAAACAAGGCAGCCGTCATCTATGCCTATCAGATCGACTTCGCCTGCCCTGCAGCGATAATTACTCTCGAGTATGCGCACTCCCTTTGATACAAGAAAGCTTGCAGCTCCCGCTTCTTTTTCACTTCCTACCGCGCGTTTGTTCATTTATTTCCCGGCCTTGGCCATCTTGTCCCTTATCTTGTCCATAGCATCCACAAATACCAGTATCTCTGCTACCACCTCATAGAGTTCCGGAGGTATCATCTCGCCTATCTCCAGGCGCGAGAGCGTATCCGCCAGCTTTGAGTCCTTATGCACCGGTACCTTGGCCTCTTTGGCCTTTTCGATTATCTTATCCGCTATGACTCCGGTTCCCGATGCTATAACCTTCGGTGCCGAATCAACAGGATCATATTCGAGCGCGACAGCCGTTCTTTTTTTGGGTCTGTTCTTATTATCCGCCATGTTCACGCCCTCATGTCAAAGCTCTGTTTTGAGATCAGCTTTGCTTCTCCTGCAGGCGGCATAAGGCTTCTTACATTATCGTCATCCTTGCCCATCTGATCCCTGGTCGTAAGTTTGGTATTACAGCTGTATCCGCGCTTTTCCAGACGTTCATCCAGCTCATGTATATGCTCCGCTATCAGGTCTATGACCTCATCGCTTTCCAGATAAAACCTGGTAGACACCTTGTTCCCGGACGAGATGGCAGCATATACATCCACCATTCCCAGATTTTCCATATCCAGATGCAGCATGGCGCTGACATTTCCGTCTTTTGCCGCCAGGCTCTTCTTATCGGTATATACATACAGATCGCCCGTGGCATCGGATCCGTTCATCTTAAGCGGCAGCTGGATATACTGCATAGCCTGGTTCATCTGATTCATAAAATCCAGATTATTGCTCATATTGCCCAGACTCTGGGCAAACTGGCTCCCCGGCTCCGCCAGCTGCAAGAGTTTCCCCGTCAGCTCGTTGGTCTGCTTCTCCAGCCGCTGGTACAGCTGCTCCACATTGGATTTATCTGCCACCTGTTCCGGACGCAGGCTCCAGCTGTCCTTCATGGAATTCTTTACAACATTTTTAAAGTCCTCACTTTTAAAGAGTTCCTTAAGCTCTGCCTCCAGCTCTTTATTTGTAAAGCTGCCTTTTTCATCCATCATCTTAAGCAGGGCATTTGAAAGCTTAAGCGCATTCTGATCTGTGGGCGCCATATTCTTCAGCTGCTGCGCAAGGACCTCTCCGCCGTCCATCTTATCCAAAAGCTGCATTATCTTAGCATTGACATTCTGAGCCGGATCGCCGCTCTTTGGCATATCAGCAGCCTGTTTATCCGAAGAAGCATCCCTTATCAGCTTAAGCGCTTCTTCCTGCGGACTCAGCTTCTGCGGCGCAGCTTCCTTATCGGCCTGCGCTTCAAAAAGCTCCGCGATATCCGCCATCAGTGTATCCGCAGCAGTGCTGTTATTTACTGCCGGCTTCATTGTGCCGTCTTCGGAAAGTGTCATCTTTCCGCCTTCTGCCGCCGCATCCGCCGGCTGCTCGGTCTGTGCAAATACATCAGTCAGTTCCTTCATAAAGTGAAGGGCCTTGCCGTCGCCTTCTGTCATGTTTAGCTCATCAAAAAGAGCTATCGCGCCGTCGGCCACTTCCTGCATTCCTTCAGAGATCTGCGACTCATAATTCTTAAAAGCGGTATACTGCTCATAGTTCTCCTGATCTACGGGAAGACCCAGGCGCTGCATCTCCACCAGACTGCCGGTATCGGCACCGGGCATGGAGTTTATTATATGATACATATCCCCAAGTGATTTACTGTCAATGTTCATGCCCCCTTCCATCATAGCCGTAGTCATGGCCATTGTCTGCGGATTGACGCTCATGCCTGCTGCCGTCAGCGCTTTGGCTGCAGTGGGGTCCATTGTCAGATTGGTATAAAGGGGAGTTAAGCTGATCTGCGAACCTGAATTGGCGCGCACTTCAAAAGTAAGGGTCTGACCCTCACTTAAGCTCATTGCATTATCCAGCTTTGCCGTTACCTTTCCGCCGTTTGGAAGTTCGATCTGAACATCATTGCCCTTTATGCCTGTAACCTTCCCCTCCACCGTCTGGCCGGAGGACATGTGCGAAAGATACTCATTCCCTTTATTGTCGGGGCTCTGCTGCTGGATATTCTGATTGTTATCGGCTGCGGGTGCCGTACGCCCCGGACCGAATATCTGTGACAGCATACTCATATGTTCTCACCGTTTATACATAATTGCCGATAAAGCTCCTTCTGTGGATGGGACAGGGTCCCAGCTTCTTAAGCCCTTCGATATGAGCTGCAGTGCCATATCCTTTATTGGCGGCAAGATCATAACCCGGATATTTTTTATCCAGTTCCGTCATAAGCCTGTCCCTTGTGACCTTGGCCAGTATGGATCTGCCCGTGTCGTCGCCGCACACGCCGAAATAGCAGGCCAGCACGTTGGACTGCTTGAGATAGTAGCGCTTGGCCACGTTCTGGGGCATCCATTTGCCCAGCAGGCTTTCCGGCG
>CADAHD010000318.1 GCA_902787595.1 uncultured Lachnospiraceae bacterium | reverse complement strand
CGGACAGATCGATACGCTCGGCAAAACGATGCGAAGCAGCTCTTATCCTCGGTCCCACCGGAACATCTTCCCGTATCACGGTATCAAGCTTCTGAAACTCCAGCCCCTTAGTTTTTACTTTAGCCAGAGTCATGCCGCATCCGATATCTACGCCCACCAGACTTGGCAGTATGCTGTCACCGACTGTCATCGTGAGCCCTACGGTTGCGACCTTTCCGGGATGCACATCCGGCATCACGCGGATCTTACTGCCCTCCGCGCTTGGATGATTACATATCATCTGTATCTGAGCGCGCGCATATTCATCCAGCGCATACTGCTCATTCTCCACCGTATACACCAGTGCGTTTGTATATTTTCCGTATATCGTTATCATAATAAATCATCTCCAATCGTCATGTCTGTCCCTGTCCTTCTGCCTCCGCGTTTTTACGCCTGTCCTTCTGCCTCCGCGTTTTTACGGATTCCGTTTTCTTCGCGCTCCTTCGCGGCTCATATTTCGGACAGTTCTTACACTTCTTCATATCAACTTTTACAAATCCTTTATTACAATCTTCACCTTTGCATACATAGTGAATGCAGGGATTCATTCTGTCTTTCATCTCGTTAACCTCCAAAATTCATACATTAACAAGCGTTCCTCCTGCGGAACGCTCACTCCGGGCGTGACTGTTTCAGCAGCATCCTCCCACCGTGTATTTATACAACAAAAAAACACCTTCGCCGTCTGCCTGACGAGCCGAGGTGTCTGTCATCCCTGCGTTATATTTTTAATTGGGAAATCCTATATGGAAACTACCGCAAAAATACACCGGGGACAACTGTTGCCTCTGCTGTTCTCATCATTCTGTTATTCATATATAAATGCAGCATGTTGTCCTCCTTTCTGCAGCATGGTTTGATAGTTACAAAGAGACTCGTGCCTGTCTCTGATTTGTGAGTATAGCCGAAACCTTTCTGTCTGTCAACATAAAATCTTTTTCGGCTTCAATAAAAAACACGAATGGTTTTATCCGCGAACAAATCCGCATGTACTTCTGACCGGGCTTTCCTCGCCGGATTCATAATTCGCCTTAAAAGACATATTGATATCCCTGATCTCACGCTTTCCGTCTATATAATCCTGATACATTTCGGCCAGACCACTTGCGCATCCGTCACAGGCACCGTTTATATTTCCTATGGACTCGGCTACGATGCGTTCACGCTCTTCCCTTGTTGTATCCTTGATAAGTATGCTCATTACTCATCCTCCTTTTTCACTAAATACTTTGCCCCGCACATCCTAAGTACTTCAGCTCCATTTAATCCCAGTAATCCAATTCCTCAGTATTTAATCCTATATCTTTTGCTTTAAATACGGGATTTTTTCCTTCCTTCTTCTGTTTCTCATAATCTTTCAAGGCATCGATTGCAACTTTCCCCAGCAGCATACAGATCGGAAGGTTTATGATGGTCATCCCTCCCATCGTAATATCTGCAGCTGCCCACGCCGCATTCATCGGTATCACTGCACCCAGCAGTACGATCAATGCACAGGCAATGTGAAAGCATCTCATAAAAAGTTTTGAGGGCTGTTTCTTTTTATTCAGAAAGATCAGGGCATTATCAACATAATAAAGATTTCCCAAAAGCGTTGTAAATGCAAAGAGCACCATTGCAACCGTGATAAACGTCGGCCCGATCTTACCAAAAACCGTGGATATGGCATTCTGTACATAAGGAGCGCCCGAAACAGCTTCGCTTCTTTCCACTCCGCTTGACAGACACATGAGCGCCGTAGCGGTACAAAGCAGCAGGGTATCGATATATACAGATAAAGTCTGCACCAGCCCCTGTTTTACCGGATGCGAAACCTTAGCAGACGCAGATGCATTCGGCGCCGAACCCACGCCTGCCTCATTGGAATACAAACCTCTTTTGATACCATAGATCACGCATGATCCCGCTATGCCGGAAAATATCGCCTTAAAGTCAAACGCATCCTTAAATATCATCGCAAACATCTCCGGAATATTTTTTATATTCACTACGATAACGATCATTGATATCACCACATATGCCAGTCCCATTATCGGAACTATCAAGCCGGTGATCTTTACGATCCTTTTTCCACCTCCCAGAAGGCAATAAGCTGTCAACACCGCCAGTATCCCGCCTATCACGATCGGTGTGATCTTTTCATCATAAAAAGAATATGCCGCAAAGGTCGACTGAAGATTATAAGAGCACAGCAGATTAAAACCGACTGCATATGTTGCGATCAGAAATACACAGAATACTGCAGCAAGATGCGGCGCATGCAGGGCTCTTTCAATATAGTAGGCCGGCCCGCCGTAGCATTCACCGTCTGCATTCTTTCTTTTATAGATCTGCGCCAGAGTACTCTCGATAAATGCCGAAGACGCTCCGATAATACACATCACCCACATCCAGAAGCAGGCGCCCGGGCCTCCCAGACATATCGCAGTAGATACGCCTATGATATTTCCAGTTCCTACACGCGATGCCGTAGAGACCAGCATAGCCTGAAGCGAGGATACAGTCTTTTTATCCTCCGGCGGTTCCTTCAATAATCGTAAGGATTCCGGAAACAGCCGGATCTGCACTCCCCTGGTAAGCGCTGTAAAATATAAACCGGCCAGCGACATCACAATGATCAATATCGGATAATACATTACACTGTCTATCTTATCTAAAAACTCAGTTATCATCTAAACACCTCATCACAAAAACTCTTAAACTTTTCTTTTACCGTATCTATATCATAAGCTATGATACGATCAAATTCATCACTTTTTTGCATGTATCTAACAAACTTCGTCCCCAGAAAATACGCTGTATCTCCACGTCCCTCAAAACTCACCCAGTCGCCGAAATACCTCTGATCATCAGGGGTCATGGTCTGCAGATCACGGACAAACGAAGCAAGAATGTTAGCGCAGTTTTCTTCGCACCAGTCTTTCCAGCCGTTCACATCCTGCTGATAAAAGTCACGGTCTCCGATCAGTTCCTGCTCAAAGACCATGGCAACACCTTCCGTAAACAGTTTCCAAAGGAAATGGTCTTTCATACTGTCTGTATCAAACTTAAATCTTCCGTACTGCGCCTGATAAACATGTCCCAATTCATGAAACAGAAGGCCGGCCATGGATCTCTTATCATACCAGCCGAGCTCGATTATCTTTTCTATCCCTAAAAGCACGCTTGTCCTTCCGGAAAGATCACACACCCAGCCCGCACCGTTGCATAAACCAAGATACAGGATAATATCAGCATCCACCGTTCTATGAAAAACTCCCGGTATTCTCTCCTCCAGTTTTTCCGTAAGTGCATGAAACGTATCGATGGCTTTCCTTCGTTTCTCCTCATCCTCCGAAACAGCATTCAAAACAGGTAAAAAATCTTTTTCCCACGAAAACCCTGCATCAACACACTCCCGCATATCCTTAAGGCACAGCTCTTTCGCCGCAGGAATACACTGATCCATATATTCTTTCCACTTGTCCAAAGAAAAAACTGCCTTGTCAAATGCTTCCGTTATTTGCCCGGACGTATCTA
>CADAHD010000317.1 GCA_902787595.1 uncultured Lachnospiraceae bacterium | reverse complement strand
TCCGCCTTGTCGATTCCTTCTTCCTTAAGTTTCTCTATTATCTTAACTTCCGTAGCTATGGAAGCATGATCCGTACCGGGCTGCCAGAGGGCATTGTATCCCTGCATGCGCTTAAAACGGATAAGTATATCCTGAAGGGTATTATCCAATGCATGTCCCATATGGAGCTGCCCCGTGATGTTCGGGGGCGGGATCACTATGGTAAAAGGCTTTTTGCTTTCATCAACCTCGGCATGGAAATATTTCTTATCCAGCCATTTCTGATACAGTCTGTCTTCTATGCCGCTGGGGTCATAGGTCTTTGCTAATTCTTTCATCTGTTTATCTCCTTAAAAATCACATAAGACCCGCTGCACCGCTTACGATGGATCTCACCGCCGGTATCCGGGATCATCTTTTCGTTATTAAAATCTATCTTTCCATCAGCCAGAACGCCGCACTGTAGGGAGGCAGCTCTGAGCCTCCGCCGAAATCGTGCATATTGCCGCTTATCAGGTCCTTTGCCTGTCCGCAGCCTGCATCAAAATGCGCGGTATACGGATTGCTGTCCATATTGATGGCTACCAGCACACGTTCATCATCACATTTACGCTCATAAATGCACTGTTTATTCTGAAGCAGTACGCTTCTGAATCCGCCGTAATTAAGCGCCTTGCTGTTTTTCTTGGCCAAAGCGAGTCTGGAGATGAATTCCGTAAGATCGTTCCACTCCGGAGCCTCAAAGCAGGGGCGGAGTGCCGGATCGCCCTGGGACTTATCTGCCTTCACTCCCCATTCACTGCCGTAATATACGCAGGGGATACCCGGCATACCGAAAACCATCGCGTAAACGAGCGGCAGGCAGTTCTGGTCCTGTATTATCGATGCTATACGGCTCACATCATGATTATCTGCAAAAGATAAGAGATGTGCGCCGCGGCAGACAGCCCACGGCTGATCCTCAAACTGCCTGAGCAGAGAGTGGACTATCTCAAACATATTTGCCGAATTAAAACCGGAATGAAGCCCCTTATAACACTGATAATTGGTCAGTGAATGAATGTTCATATCATTTAACATCCTGCCGTATTCGCCGTGGAGCACCTCCCCAAGAAGGAAGAAATCGGCTTTTTTACTGTCCGTAAACTCCCTTAAGCGTCTTAAGAAACCATGATCCAGACAATATGCCACATCCAGACGGATACCGTCTATATCGAATTCGTTTATCCAGCCCTCTACCGCATGGAATATATGCTGTATAACATCTTCATTATGAAGATTGAGTTTGACCAGATCATAATTGCCTTCCCAGCCTTCGTACCACAGCCCGTCATTATAATTGGAGTTACCGCCGAAATCTATACGGTTGAACCAGCTGACGTACGGAGACGACTCACGGTTCTTAAGCACATCCTGAAATGCCCAGAAACCGCGTCCCACATGATTGAACACGCCGTCGAGCACTATCTTTATGCCCTCTTTGTGCAGTGCATCACACACCTCCTTAAAGTCGGCGTTGCTGCCCAGACGGGTATCTATCTTAGTATAATCCCTTGTATTGTACCCATGGGTATCCGATTCAAAAACAGGCGAAAAATAGATGGCATTGCATCCCAGCTTCTTGATATGAGGGATCCAGTCCTTTACCTTGAGTATCCTCGAGACGGCTACGCCGTCGTTCTCAAAGGGTGCCCCGCAAAATCCCAGGGGGTAGATCTGATAAAACACACTTTCATACGCCCACATCGCAGTATCCTCTCCGGAAGGCCGTTCCCTTCCTGATGTATTGATTCCGTTAAAACGTAAGGGATATTTTATCACAAAACTCAGGAGATTTCCACAACTATTTATTCATCCCAGAAGGCTTCCAAAGCTCCGCCGATGCGTTTGAGATCGGTCACCGAAAAGCCCGTCCATTCCCTGGGAAACATCCGCTGGTACGAACGGTCCAGAAAGCGTTCATCCAAAAGAGCGACCACTCCCCTGTCCTTTTCGGTACGTATCACCCTGCCCGCTGCCTGCAATACTTTATTCATACCCGGGAAGCGGTAGGCATAATCATAACCGTTCTCCTCAAAGAACTCTTTGATTATCTCTCTTTCATTGCATATCTGCGGGAATCCGACGCCTATTATTATGCTGCCGATCAGTGCATCCTCCTTAAGATCGATCCCTTCGGAAAATATCCCGCCCAGTACGCAAAAGCCTATGAGGCTTTTTCCTTCACCATCAGCCGCATATGGTCCGTACTCATCAAGCCCGCCGGCAGCAAAGTGTGCAAGAAATCCTTCTCTTTCTTCCTCGCTCATACGCTCAGTCTGCTTTATGCACTCCATGCCCCCTGCCGGTAAAAAATGCCTTTCAAAGCTTTCCGCCACTTCCGCCATAAAGCTGAAAGAAGGGAAAAACACCAGATAATTTCCCCTCCGCGATTCGGTCACTTCATATATATAACGGGCTATTTTAAAGAAAGTTTCCACATTGCGTTGTTTATATCTGCTTGTAACATCCCGGCACACATAGACTCCAAGCCTATCTTTGTTAAATGCAGATTCAGCATATATCGCGATATCATTATTATCAGCCCCCAGAAGGCGTTTGTAGTAATTTATCGGAAGAAGGGTTGCCGAGAAGAGAACACTCGCCCTGCCCTTGGACATGCACTCCGCAAGCCGCTTTGCAGGGTTTACGCAAAGTAGTTTTAACCAAAATCCACAATCCGCACGATGCTCTGTATATATCCTGTAATCATCATCCAGCCACTCAAAGATCAGGAGGAAATGTGAAATCTTAAAATAGAATTCAAGAACCTCCTCCCTTACGCCGGTATTCTCCTCCTCATCAAGGAACTGCCCCACCGAAGTAAAGAGCCCCGACAAAAGTCCCGCAAATTTATCAACCTCATCCAGTACCCTGTAGGTCTCGCACTCCCGCTTCATTGCCAGCATTTCCCTGTTGCAGCGTTCCAGACCGCGTATGATCTTGAATAAAAGCGGTATGCCCTTGACTTTTCTCTTCCCTTTTGCAGGTACCTCACCCTCTGCATACTTTTCGGTCACGGTATTTAATGTACGTTTAAGCGCAAGGAAATCCTCTTTGTTAAGCTCTGCGCTGTACATATCCCTGCCGCGTTCCACCAGATTATGCGCCTCATCG
>CADAHD010000316.1 GCA_902787595.1 uncultured Lachnospiraceae bacterium | reverse complement strand
TGCCGCAATCTCGTACTGGAATGGCAACGAAGAGGTCATACAGCCGGTCAGATCCAAAGAACCGTTGGGCATACATGTATTTCTTCAGATAGGTCTGGGCGTGCTTGTTGGTTTATTTGCCTCGTACTTCCTTTTGATGCCGGCGCGCGAAGCCAAGGTGCGCGGTGAGGAGAGCGATAAGCTAAAAGCTTATGGTGAGGAGATAGATCTTAAGAACAGCGAGATAAATGATCTGAATGCCCGGATAAAAGAGCTTGAAACTAACTTAAATGATAAAACCGAGCAGTTAGATGCGTATAGTGGCACAAACGGGATCCTAAGCGCGAATGATAATCTTCAGGCAGCGGCTTTTGCATATATGGACGAAAGCCAGAATGCCATGAATGTGGAGCAGTACCTTTCACTCATACCAGAGGATTATGTGGAAAACAGCGCCTCACAGGAATTTCTGGATCTGTATCATCTTCTGCAGGGAGCTATAGGCGGAACAGTGGCACAGAGTTATTACGATTCCGGTCTTGAAGCTTACAGGCAGCAGGATTATGCTGTTGCGATAGCAGCTCTGGAAAAGGCTTGTTTATATGACAAGACAAATGCGGATGCGCTGTACTACCTGGGGGTGGCTTTGTATGACAGCGGAGATGTGAATCAGGCATCCGAAAAGTTCCACCAGCTGATCAATGAATATCCGGATGGAGCTCTGGCCGACAAAGCCAGACAGCGTCTTGAAGAGATAGGAGAGTAAATAATAAACCATAGGGAGGGTATATTATGAAAACGGTAAAGGTCAAGCAGAAGAAAACAGAAAAAAGAGATGTTGCGGGTATCATAATAGGCATACTCTTTTTCCTGATGCTTGCTGCGGTTTGTTATTATGTGGCAGATATGCTTATAATCGCCCGTGAGATCAATGAGCATAATATTTCCGGTGACTGGCACCAGACAAAGGAACTGAATGAAGACAGGACCGAGCACTGGGTGTTCACTGCTGACGGATATGCAAATTACTATGTTGTAAATAACAAAACCAACACGAAAGAAGAAGAGAAGACCTATACATACACCATCGAGCCTCCCGAGGAAGGAAAGACCCATCCTATCATCAGAGTTGTTCCTACCAATGTAAGAAAGGCAGAACAGGAAGAGGGAACCATTGATATCAGAGTATCGCGTGTCACCAAGGCGGAGATGACGGTTGAGTTCATCTACAACCGTTTCAATACCAAAACAACCCGCCTGACAAAGGATCTGTTCTGATGGCAGAGAATATAATAGAGCTCAAGAACATCACCAGACGTTTTGATGATGACGGATATATTGCAGTAAAAGATTTTAATCTGAGCGTAGGCCGGGGGGAATTTGTTACATTTTTAGGTCCCTCCGGATGCGGAAAGACAACCACCCTTCGTATGATAGCGGGATTCGACACGCCTACGGAGGGTGAGATATTGTTAAACGGTAAGGACATCACCGTCCTTCCGCCCAATAAGCGGCCCATCAATACCGTTTTTCAGCGTTATGCCCTTTTTCCCCATATGAATATATTTGAAAATATCGCTTTTGGCCTGAAGCTGAAAAAGCTTCCGCGGGAAGAAGTGATCAAGAAGGTGAAGCATGTTCTGGATCTGGTGGATCTGGAAGGCTTTGAAGAGAGAAGCGTTTCCACATTATCGGGTGGTCAGCAGCAGCGTATCGCTATAGCAAGAGCTCTGGTAAACGAGCCTGAGATACTGCTTCTGGATGAGCCGCTGGGAGCGCTGGATCTTAAGATGCGCAAGGAGATGCAGATAGAGCTTAAAGCAATGCATCAGCAGCTGGGCATCACCTTTATCTATGTTACGCACGATCAGGAAGAGGCTCTGACCATGTCTGACAAGATAGTGGTCATGAACCGCGGAACCATACAGCAGATAGGCACTCCCGAAGATATCTATAACGAGCCGAAGAATGCATTTGTTGCGGATTTTATAGGTGAGAGCAATATATTTAAGGGCATCATGACAGGCAAACTCAAAGTGCGCTTCTGCGGCGGCGAGTTTGAATGCATGGATGATGTGGACGAAGGCACATTGGTGGATGTTGTTGTCCGTCCTGAGGATGTTATACTGAGCGATCCTAAAGACGGCGTGGTAAGCGGTACCGTGACTGCAGTAACCTTTAAGGGCATGCATTACGAGATCACTGTTGAGAGCGGCAAATATGAGATGGTTATAGTTTCCACCAAGGCGCAGAAGGTGGGAGATGAAGTGGGTATGAGCCTTGATCCTGACGGAATACATATCATGATAGCCGAGGATCATATCACTAGATTTGAAGCTGCCGTAACTCCTGAGTATAAGCTTGATTACAACGGAAAGACCATAAACTGCGATCTTTGCAGCGTTATTCCCGGCAGTAAGATGAAGGATGGCGTGCTTACCGATTCATCGGGGCAGGCTATAGATACGGAAAAGATCAGGATAAATGTTTCCATACAGCCCGGTGATATAGAGATGAGCGATGATGTGGAAGCCGGGCTCACTCACGGGCATATCATCAACCTTATCTATAAGGGCGATCATTATTGCTATGTGGTCCGCACCGCACACGGTCATGATCTTATAGTTGATGATGAATACCTCTGGAATATGGGGGATCAGGTAGGGCTTATCCTTCCTGAAGAAAAGATGAGCTTTGCTCTGAAAAAATAAGGAGGGGCAGACTGTGAAATATCGTTTCAGCAGAAAACATCTGGCCATTCCTTATGCCCTGTTTTTACTGGTGTTTGTTGCAGCACCGCTGGTGGTCATAGTTTATTATGCGCTGACCGGCAGTGACGGAAAGCCTACCGCGCGAAATTTTCTTAACTTTTTTACAGATCCCAATACTCTGGGAACCCTGCTCTACAGTCTTATACTGGCATTGGTCACCACCTGTGTATGCCTGCTGATAGCATATCCGGTGGCTTATGCCCTTGCATTCAGCCGGCTTAAGGCGCGTTCTGTGCTGGTCATGCTTTTTATAATGCCTATGTGGATCAACTTCACCTTAAGGCTTACGGCGCTTAAGGAGATACTCACGCTGATAGAAGGCAATCTGGCTTTCCATCCTTTTTTAAATTCGGTCATAGGCATGACCTATGATTTTCTGCCTTTTATGATACTGCCTATATACAA
>CADAHD010000315.1 GCA_902787595.1 uncultured Lachnospiraceae bacterium | reverse complement strand
TCCGCAAGTATCGTATGATTTGTATAGGCGCAGGTCTTGCTGACCACATCTATAGCCTCATCCATGGTAAATGCTTTGTCGTTTACCAGGATACGGATAAGCTCGGGAATTATCATGGTAGGATGTGTATCATTGATCTGTATCACCGCATGCTCGTTCAGTTTTCTCAGATCGTAATCATGCGCTTTCATATCGGAAAGTATGAGCTGCGCTGCATTGCTCACCATGAAATACTGCTGGTATATGCGCAGAAGATTTCCGGCTTCATCGGAATCATCGGGATATAAGAACAGCGTAAGGTTCTTTTCTATATCTTCCTTATCAAAATCGATGCCTTTCTTTACTATACCTTCATCAACGCTTTCAAGGTCAAACAGATGCAGCTTATTAACGCCGTTTTCATAGCCTGCCACGTCCAGATCATAAAGGCGCGAAGTCACTTTCTTCTTTCCGAAAGATACCGTAAAGCTCGTGTCGGTTTTATGAAGCCAGGACTCCTCTCCCATCCAGTCATTTTTCTCGGCAGTCTGAAGATGGTCCTTAAACACCTGCTTAAAAAGTCCCAGGTGATAGCAAAGGCCTATGCCCTCTCCGGGCAGTCCCAGAGTGGATATTGAATCTATAAAGCATGCGGCCAGACGGCCCAGGCCGCCGTTGCCTAACGAAGGTTCCGGCTCCTCATCCTCTATGCGGCTTAAGTCTTTTCCGTTTTTCTTAAGTACCTCAGCCATCCTGTCATAGATGCCCAGATTTATCAGATTATTTGAAAGCAGCTTTCCGATTAGGAACTCTGCAGAGATATAATACAGCTTTTTCTTTCCTTCTATGCGGTCCGTAAACTGCAGAAGGGATTTGGTGAATTGCAGAACGCATTCATAACACTGCGCATCATCACATTCACTAAGGCTTTTTGAAAATCTCTCCTTTGCAAGTTCCTCAAGGCTTTCTTCCATTTTTTCTTCCAGCACTCTGAACTGCAAACTTCTTTCCATGCTCATTTTAGGTCACTCCTTAATCTATTTCATATACTAAAAGCCAATTTATGAGTTTATCACATGCGTTGCCTTTTCGCAAGTTTAATCAAGCAGGGAAGACTAAGTCATAAAAAAGAGACGCTCCCGCGTCCCTTCCTTTAACAACTCCTTTATCATATTCCCAGCTCTTTCATTCTCTTTATCAGCTTATCAAATTTACGTCTGATCTCTTCAGGAAACATAAATCCGTCATCTTCCTTCCTTATCTCCTTCAGCAGCTTCAGTTCATCGCGAATATCATGCAGTTCCTCGTCGGGCATTGCCAGAAACAGGTCCAGGGTCTTTTCCATAGATGCCAATTCATTCTGTATCAACAGATCCGGATCAAAATTCCCGTCAAGACACATATCCAGCAATTCCTCAGGCAGGTCAAGCTCCGGAATGTATTCCTCCAATTCCAGTTTGATGCCGCAGTTTTTGCACCACTGTTTCAGCAGCCTGTAGGTCCGCTCATCCATAACGCTTATCTTTGCCGGGCAGGAACCGTATTCCACAATGGCCTCCATAAATTTATCAAGGACCACTTCCGTGCGTTTTTCGTAAAAAGCCACGGGAGTTACGGATATCGACTTATGCGCAGCCGGGTCAATGGTATCCATGTAGGATGCCGCAACCTGCTTTCCCGTTTGTCCCCATTCTATCGCCTCTGTCATGCGTTTTAACCTGCAGACCCAGTTGCCCTTTTTCTTCATTGTTTTCAGACGCTTCTGCAGGATCTCGTTACAGCTGCTGCCCGCGGGATATCTTATCTTATCAAGTGCCGGAACAGGAAGAATATACTGCTTGTAATCGTCTTTTTTCTTTTCCAGCATCATCATATCATAAGCCGTATTTGCCATAGCCGGTATGAACGGTCTTATGCTTTCATCATGATCCTTAATAAGATACAGCAGCGCGTCTAAAGCCATGTCCAACAGCGTCACATCTGTCTTATCAAGACTTGTCGTACGCGGCTCGCCTGGGTGTATAGAATAAAAAACGGGATATGCGTCGCGCCCGTCCAGATCCGCGCCGCAATCCTCTGCACAGGATCTGATATAACGTATCCGGCTGCTATCAAGCATCTCTTCATCGAAATATATAAGCTGAACGCCTTCGATCATTGCCTCCAGATGTAATGCTTCCTCATCATCTGCCATATTCCCAGGATCATCATCAAAAAGCCTCCTAAGCATATCAAAGCTTTCTTCCCCGTAAAGTACACAGACAGCTTTATGGCCTTCTGCATTTCTGGTAACCTGCACATACACCACACCCTTAGACTTTTTTTTGAGTGCAAAGACCTGCTCTCCCGTCAGGATATTCCAGAGTTGGCTTTCTCTTATCTCAAATGCTTTTTTATACAGCTCAATACCCAATGCTTTATCCTCAGATATACCTATACAGTAAACAAAACAGGATTATAGCATTTACACTTTTGTTGTCAACCGTCGCCGGCGATCGTCTTTAGCAGCTCTATCATTTCTTCCACCGATACTCCTGCTGTCTGCGCTTTGTCCAAAGCGGTCTGCAGCAGTTCCTCGATCTGCTTAAGGTTCTCCTCACGCAACAGTTCCTGATTCTGCGCTTTTACAAAGCTGCCCTTTCCGGTGTACGACTCAATAAAGCCGTCACGTTCAAGCTCCTCATAAGCCCGCTTTGTCGTGATAAGGCTTATCCTCATCTGCATGGCCATATTACGCATGGAAGGGAGCGGGTCGCCAGCTTTAAGCTCCCCGCTCATTATCATAGCCTTTATCTGCTTCACGATCTGAAGGTATATCGGATCGTTCGAAGAATTTGAAATTATAATGTCCATAATATTTATCCTTTGTATTCACACCTCATCCGTCAGCCTTCGGCTGACACCTTCCCCTGGAGGGGAAGGCTTTTTTTATTCATTCTCACCATCGCTACCCAGCAGGGGATGCCCACCAAGGCGGATGCCGCAAGCAGGCATAAGCCCAGGACAAACTGTTTTCCTTCTATCAGATCCTCATTTAAGAACATTGTAATCAGCGTGTTGCATACGGTATCGATAATGGCATGGGCTATCAGCGGAGCTATCACCGAATCCGACATCTTACGCAGCAGCTGCATCATGGCACCTGCAAAGATGCAGAATACGCACATCAGCACCACATTGGTCACGGGAAAGCCGGGAGCC
>CADAHD010000314.1 GCA_902787595.1 uncultured Lachnospiraceae bacterium | reverse complement strand
TGGCTTTCCATCCTTTTTTTATTTTGTTCATAGGCATGACCTATGATTTTCTGCCTTTTATGATACTGCCTATATACAATCAGCTGGAGAGGCTTGATAAGAGCCTTCTGGAAGCTGCCAGGGATCTGGGAGCAGGCGATGCGCAGAGCTTTTTAAAGATAACGCTGCCGCTTTCGATGCCTGGTGTAATGAGCGGGATCGCGATGGTATTCCTTCCGGCCATGACCAATTACGTTGTGCTTGATATGCTGTACAACAGCACTTATATAATGGGAAGTCTGATAGGCAGTTACTTCTCGGCATACGACTGGCACGGCGGATCCATGATAAGTCTGATCCTGCTGGCGCTCATATGCATCTTTACCCTTCTCACAAAGAGTGATGAGGGAGAAAATGTGAGAGGAGGCAGTCTGATATGAAAAAGAACAAAGCTTACCTCCTCATAATACTCTGCATTGCGCTTTTGCTGATCTATTCGCCTATACTTATACTTGCCGTATACAGTTTTACGGATGCTACATCAATAGGTTTTTCCGGCGGTTTTTCGCTGCAGAATTATATCACGCTTTTTACTACCCCCGTGCTTTCGGATATGATCTGGGGAACAGTGCTCCTTGCCTTTATAGTTGCAGTGGTATCCACGCTGCTGGGAACACTGGGTGCTATAGGAGCCTTTTATTCTAAGAAAAGAGCGCAGGCGCTGATATCGGTGGTGAACCAGGTGCCTGTTGTCAATGCCGATGTTGTGACCGGTTTTTCGGTATGCATCCTTCTGGTTGCGGTATTTGGCATGAGTAAGGATACTTATTTCCCACTGGTTGCAGGACAGGTAACGCTGTGTGCGCCTTTTGTTTTTCTTTCGGTGCTGCCCAAGTTATCACAGATGGATCCCAGCATATATGAAGCGGCGCTGGATCTGGGGGCTTCTCCGGCCTACGCTTTGCGCAAGGTGGTCATACCGCAGATAATGCCGGGCATCTTATCCGGTTTTGCCATGGCGATAACCCTTTCGCTGGATGATTATTTCGTGGCTACCTATACCAAGCCGGCCACCTTTGATACCATCAGCACCTATGTGGTCAATGCCACGAGGGGCTCGCAGACCGAGATCAAGACGGCGCTCTGGGCACTTTCGACGATCATCTTTTTGATAGTGCTGCTGATAGCAGTGCTGGGCAATGTGAGCAGGAAAGCTGACGGAAAGGCAGGTGGGGAGCTGTGAAGAAGAGACTTTTGATACCCGCCCTGTTCCTGGCCGGAAGTGTTTTAATGTCGGGTTGCGGCAGTAAAGAAGAAGATTCCGATGCCATAGTCCTTAAGGTCTGCAATTGGGAAGAATACATGGATCTGGGCGACTGGGATGAAGATGAGACCATAGACCTTGAAAGCGGTGATATCCTTGGCGTCAATCCCCTGTATGAAGATTTTGAGCAGTGGTATTACGAAAACTACGGTGTTAAGGTAAAGGTTGAATACAGCTGCTTTGGCACAAATGAAGAGCTGTACAATATGCTCACACTGGGTGATGAATTCGATCTGGTATGTCCCTCCGAGTACATGATAATGAAGCTTATGAAAGAGGACTGGCTTGTCCCGTTTTCGGATGCTTTTCATGATGAAGAAGATGACAGGAATTATTACGTCAGGAATGTGTCTCCTTTCATAAAGGAGAAGTTCGACGATCATGAGATAAACGGCGAGAGCTGGAGCGAATACGCCGCAGGCTACATGTGGGGCGTTACCGGCATACTCTATAATCCGGACGAAGTGGATGAAGAGCAGGTGAGAAGCTGGGAATGCCTGAGGGATCCCGCTTTTTACAGACAGATCACGATTAAGGATAATGTGCGCGATGCATATTTTCCGGCAGTGGCTGCCGTTAAAAAGGATATGCTGACAGATGAGGCGTTCAGATCCGCCCCGGATTATGCACAGCAGCTTGAGTCGGAAATGAATGACACATCCGAAGATACTGTGGCGAAGGCTCTTGACTTCCTGCAGGATACAAAGGATGTGGCTTATTCCTTTGAGACCGACAGCGGCAAGGCGGATATGGTAACGGGCAAGGTGCTGGCAAATCTTCAATGGTCGGGAGATGCGGTATATGCTATGGATCAGGCCGAAGAAGACGAGGTGTATCTGGCATATTCCGTGCCCGAAGAATGCACCAATCTCTGGTTTGACGGCTGGGTAATGCTCAAGCGCGGAATAGAAGGAAATGCGGAAAAACAGGCTGCAGCTGAAGCCTTTGTCAACTTTTTGTCACGTCCGGACAATGCGGTGCGCAATATGTATTATATAGGCTATACTTCGACCATAGCCGGCGGGACCGACGGAGATGAAGTATATGAATATGTAGAATGGACATACGGCGCAGAGGATGATGAAGAAGAAATAAGCGAATACGACTTAAGCTGGTTCTTTGATGATGAAGAAGCTGTTGTGGAAGCGCCTGCAGAGCAGCTGTCGCGTCAGTTGTTTGCGCAGTATCCTCCGGAGGAAGTAATGGAACGCAGCTCCATCATGCAGTATTTTGATGCGGATGCCAACGCGCGTATAAACCGCATGTGGATAAATGTAAGGTGCTACAATATCAAAAAAATGCCGTTCTGGGGATGGTGCGTGATAGCGGTCCTGCTTGTTTGCGGTATAGGCGCTTTTGCTTATTCCAGACGGAAAAAGAATTACGAGATCTGAGTCGGAAATTATGTAAAATGTGCATTATTTGTTTGACCCGAATCGATTTTTAGTGTAAAATAGACAATGGCAGTTAGCGAAAAGGACCCCGTGCGCAGACAGGCTGCACGGGGCTCTTTTTTTACACACACAAAGGAGGTATGTGAATGAAAGCATGGAAGCGGAAACTGAGTATGGCAATGGCGCTCTTTATGCTGGCGGGAACGCTGGCTGACAGCGGCTTTACCGTTGCTGCGGCAGACGATGAGGGCCCTCTTGCCTTAAAAGAAGGCGAAGAGTGGGTCGTCGACGAAGAGAATGAGACTGTTGCGCCGGCGCAGACAGAAGAAGATGCAGACTCTGATGAGGCAGCTGAGGAGGAAACTGCAGAAGAACCGGAAGAGGCAGCAGACGCCGATGAGACCGTGTCTGATGCAGAGGCGGAAAGCGAAGAAACTACAGCAGAAGATGCTGATGGAGAAGAGATTTCAGATGATGCTGAAGAA
>CADAHD010000313.1 GCA_902787595.1 uncultured Lachnospiraceae bacterium | reverse complement strand
GAGGGAGAGTATATCTCATCGGGAGATAAGGCGGCTCTTTCACGCGAGGCTGGGCATGTCAATGAAACGGCGACCATAGAACAGACCTGGGGATATTCAGCGTCATCAGGTACGCAGGAAGTGAGCGGAGGCTGGTACGACGCAGGCGATCACGGCAAATACGTGGTGAACGGCGGGATATCTTTATGGATGCTGCAAAACCAGTACGAAGCAGCGGTAATAGCGGGGGCTGACGCGGCATATGCTGACGGCACGATGAACATCCCCGAAAACAATAACGGCTGTCCCGATCTGCTGGACGAGGCACGTTATGAGCTGGAGTGGATGTTTAAGATGATGGTGCAGGACGGCGACTGCAAGGACATGGTCTACCATAAGGTGCATGATATCAAGTGGACCGGCCTGGCTGTAGCTCCGGCAGAAGACGATATGGAGCGCATCATCAAGCCGCCCACGACAGCGGCGACCCTTAATCTCTGTGCATGCGCGGCTCAGGCAGCCAGACTCTGGGCAGACATAGATCCGGCTTTTGCGAAAGAGTGTCTGGATGTGGCAGAGCGCACATATGCTGCGGCCCTTAAGCATCCGGAGATGTATGCTCCGCTTGATGAATCCGTGGGAGGCGGCGCGTACGGTGATAACAGTGTAACGGATGAGTTTTACTGGGCGACAACAGAGCTGTATATAACTACAGGCAGCGAAGAATATCTTGAGAGGATCAGGAACATCACAAATTATTATGCAAAGATACCCTTAGGTTTAAGCGGCGGCGAGAGCGTTGATACCTATGGCTGTTTTGACTGGGGGCATGTTGCGGCGCTCGGTAACCTGAGCCTTTGCTTAAACAGCGGGGTGGAAGGGCATAAAGAAGCGGCGGCAGCAGTCATTAAGGCGGCTGATCGGCTTATAGAAAAGGAAGCAGCACAGGGTTACGGCCAGCCTTACGGCAGCAGCACCATCGCATATAACGACAGCGATGAGGGTTACGCATGGGGTTCCAATTCCTTTGTGGCCGATAATTCAATAGTGATAGCTTACGCATATCTTATGAGCGGCGATAAGAAATACTATGACGGTGTGCTTTCGGGCATGGATTATCTGCTGGGACGCAATCCCATGGATTACTCTTATGTGACAGGTTATGGCAGCCATGCTGCGGAGTATCCACATCACCGCTACTGGTCGAATCTGATCGACAGCAATTATCCCAAGGCGCCCGGCGGAGTGCTGGTGGGCGGACCCAATTCCGGAATGCAGGATCCCTGGGTTAAGGGATCGGGCTGGAAAAAAGGGACTATAGCGCCGGCAAAGTGTTATCTGGACCATATCGAGGCCTGGTCGGTGAACGAGTGCACCATAAACTGGAATGCGCCTCTGGCATGGCTTACGGGTTTTGTGCTCCAATATACTGACAGTGGCATAGCGGTCGGTGCCACCGGAAACGGCGGAGGGCTGTATATCAATCCGGAAAAGAGCGAGCCTGCGGAATACAGCGGAGAGGTCGACGGGATCAATACCAAAATAGGGCGTGATGAGAGCGTGCCGGGTGGAAAGACCGCAAATGCCGGCGAAGATCCTCATTCGGCGTCCGGACTTGCTTCCAAAGAGGATAAGGATGGTGGGAACAACACTCTGCTGATAGTGTTGATCGTTGTATCTGCGCTGGTCGTTGTGGTGGTAATATCGATAGAAGTATTCCTGTTTAAGATGGCCAAGCTTAAGGCCGGAAACAGTGAAAGCCCCTCAGATACCGTCTACAGTATGAAGAACGGGGAAGTAAAGGCAGGCGCTGCAACTAAGAAGAAAGGCAAGAAGCAGGGCAGATATATAACTCTGCCGATGAACAGTGCCAAGCCTGCCGGAGAAAAGAAAGAAGATGATGACAAAAAGGCTTCCTCTTAAAGGGGAAGCTTTATTGTAGATATTTTTTATGGTATTATCAGAGAAGATTTCTATACCGGGAGATAAAGGATGAGTGGATACAGCAGATTCCGCAAACGCATATCGGATATCATAGAAGTAGGTTATGTTGAGGATTTTGTGGGCCGCGCTTATGATATCCTGAATCTGATGGCGATAGTCATAAATCTGACGGTCAGCGTCATGCTTACTTTTGATAATATGGTGGCGAAGTACGGCGACCTGCTGCTCATGGTCGAGGGCGTGACTGTGGCCTTTTTTGCGGTGGATCTGGTACTTCGTCTGTGGACCGCAGGCTGCATATATCCCAAGCTCAGCGAGCCGATGGCGCTTTTGCGCTATGTCTTTTCATTTAACGGCTTAGTGGATATCTTTTCCTGCCTGCCGTACTATCTTCCCTTCTTCTTCCCGAGCGGCATGGCTGCTTTCCGTATCTTCAGGGTGATGAGGATCTTCAGGATATTCCGCCTGAACGCATACTTTGATTCACTGAATGTTATAGGAGAGGTCATAGCGAAGAAATCGAAGCTGCTTATCAGCTCCGTCTTTATCATACTGATGCTGATGCTGGCCGGAAGCCTGTGCATGTACAGCTTAGAGCATAATGCGCAGCCGGAGGCTTTTGACAATGCGCTTTCAGGTCTGTGGTGGGCCTGTGCCAGCCTGCTGACCGTGGGATACGGCGATATCTACCCGGTCACGGTGGCCGGCAAGATACTGGGCATGATAATCACAATGCTGGGCGTCGGATTGGTTGCGATCCCCACAGGTATCATTTCTGCAGGATTCGTTGAGCAGTACGAACGCCTCAAGATCATTTCCGAAGAAGAAGAGGAAGCAAACCTTCATTTCATCCGCATACCCGTGGATAAGGACAGCGAATTGCTTGGAAAAAAGATATGCAATTTAAAGCTGCCTTCGAGCATTATAGTAGCAGCGGTGCAGAGAGGCGATGAGGTCATGATACCCCGGGGAGACCTTGAATTCGCCAAAGGCGACGTGGTGGTATTTGGCGTCGAAGGAGCAACCGACGGCCTGAATATCCATGTTAAAGAACTGGAGCTTAAGGAACACCACAAGTGGTGCGGTCTCAAGATAAAGGAGCTGGACATGTCGCGGCAGAGCTTTATCGTGGCAGTGCAGCGTAACGGAAGAATGACTATACCTAAAGGCGACCTTAAGTTAAAGGCAGGAGACCGGCTGGTGATCTATACACGGCAGTATGTGCCGGACGCGCGAAAAGGAGTGATATGATGAAAGGCAGTTGTGAGCAGTGCATGTATTATGAATATGATGAGG
>CADAHD010000312.1 GCA_902787595.1 uncultured Lachnospiraceae bacterium | reverse complement strand
ACGATCCCCGTGCTTGCACGAGGGAGCGTGTTTGGCGGCGGACAGATGCATAAGGCGCGCAGCGCCGCTCATAACAGAATGCGAAGCATTCTGTTATGGGGCACGGCGTTATTTTTTATATAATTTATGGACAAACCCCAAAAATCATTTTCACATGAAATCAATCAACTGGTCGTGGCCGGCTTCGGCATGGCCTTTTTTCTCATTTTCTGCGCCTGCGGTCTGCTTCTTTTTCTGACAGAGGATGATCGCAAGCTTTTTGTTATCAGATTACTGATCATGCTGGGCATATATCTTGCCCTTTATATATTGTATTCGATCTTTATCGTTAACAGGATAAAGAAGATGTTTGTGCCGCTTGACAAGATAGCCTATGGACTTATGAAGGACCAGGTATTTGTGGATGACGGAGAGAAGGATCTTAAAGCTCTTGCAGATTCCCTGAAAGAACAGGCCAAACAGATGAACCGCCTTTCGCAGGAACTTAAGGATACACAGGAAAACTTGGACGGCGCATTTCAGGAATCAAAAGCCGGAAGAGAAAGCCTGAAGCAGATACTGATCAAGCTCAATGGCGAAACGGAATATGTGCGTGAACACGGCGAGGGCTTAAGCCGTTACAGCAGCGAGCTGGCTCAGTCTCTGGGCAATATGCTTGAGATCGAAAAGGTACTTAAGGAAAAACAGAATGATATTTATGAATGCTCACAGCGCGTTTCTGAACAGATCAAAGTTAATATGCGTTCCCAGTCGGATACGGAGGCGGAATTCAGGGAACTGGGCGGAAGTTATACGCTGCTTGACAGCATATACAAAGAATCGGAGGAACTGATAGACTCTATCTATAATGAGATGACGGCGCTGCAGTCGCAGTCAGCGCAGATAAACCTTTATGTGATGAATACGGCGCTGGATATATCAAGAGCCGGGAGCATCACGGCATCCGCTCTCAGCGCTATGGATGAGATCAAACTTATGAGCGCAGATATTAATGATAAGACCGACAGCGTGCTGCTGTTGATAATACGTGCAAGAAATGCGCTTAAACTGGCTATGGATCAGAGCGGAGAATGCAGGGAAAAAGGTGACGATTGTTCTGAGAGTTTTTCTAAGGCAAAGGAGCTGCTTGAAAAGCTGGGCAACAGCGTGCAGGATCTGTCCGGACTGGGAGAAGAACTGTCGGGAGATGTTGGAAAACTATCAGGCAGCATAAACGATATAAAGACCAAAGAAGAACAGCGACGCAAAGAAGAACAATTGCTTAAAAGCGATATGCAGAAACTGAGTGATTATGTAAAAGAGCTGAAAGCTGATGATAAGGAATAGTAAATTTTTCTTTACCGTATAAATATTTTATGTTAACATAATGCAGTATTATTCTAAGGAGGATAAAAAAATGGGCATGACAATGACTCAAAAGATATTGGCCAACGGCGCCGGATTGGAGAAGGTCGAAGCAGGACAGCTGATAATGGCAAAGCTGAATCTGGTCCTGGGCAACGATATCACCAGCCCCGTAGCTATTCATGAAATGGAGAAATTCACTTCACAGGGAGTATTTGATAAGGATAAGATAGCGCTGGTGCCCGATCATTTTGTGCCCAATAAGGATATTAAATCCGCTGAGCACTGCAAATGCGTAAGGGAGTTTGCTAAGAAAAATGACATCACCAATTATTTTGAAGTAGGTGAGATGGGAATAGAGCATGCGCTGCTTCCTGAAAAAGGACTTACCGTACCCGGTGATGTTATAATCGGCGCTGATTCACATACCTGCACCTACGGCGCTGTCGGAGCTTTTTCAACAGGCGTTGGTTCGACGGATATGGCTGCCGGCATGGCAACAGGCGAAGCCTGGTTTAAGGTGCCTTCCGCCATTAAATTCAATCTGACCGGCAAACCGGCAAAGTGGATAAGCGGAAAGGATATCATACTGCATATCATAGGTCTTATAGGCGTAGACGGAGCATTGTACCGTTCTATGGAATTTGTCGGTGACGGAATACAGTATCTGTCCATGGATGATCGTTTTACCATTGCCAATATGGCTATAGAAGCCGGCGGAAAGAACGGTATCTTCCCTGTTGATGATAAGACCATAGCTTATCTTAAAGAGCATACCGATCGTGAATATAAAGTATTCGAGGCTGATGCGGATGCAGTTTATGATGAGGAATATACCATAGAGCTCGACAAGCTTAAACCTACCGTTTCATTCCCTCATCTGCCCGAGAATACTCATACGATAGATGAGATCGATGAGATAAAGATAGATCAGGTTGTTATAGGCTCCTGCACGAACGGGCGTCTGGATGACATGCGCATAGCGGCCGGCATATTAAAGGGAAGACATGTTGCAAAAGGCATGCGCTGCATAGTGATCCCCGCTACACAGCAGATATATCTTCAGTGCATGGAAGAGGGCCTGTTAAAGACCTTTATAGAAGCAGGCTGTGTGGTTTCGACACCTACCTGCGGTCCCTGCCTGGGCGGTTATAGGGGCATACTTGCTGAGGGCGAGCGCTGTGTATCTACTACAAACAGAAACTTTGTGGGACGCATGGGCCACATCAACAGCGAGATCTATCTTGCCAGCCCCGCAGTTGCCGCAGCCAGCGCTATAAAAGGCATTATAGCAGGTCCGGAGAGTATCTGATAAGAATAAATAAGCGCTCAGGATGCGGGTGCTTAAGGATGAATGATGATCGGAGGTAATCAGCTAATGAAAGCAGAAGGAACAGTATTTAAGTACGGAGACAATGTAGATACGGATGTTATAATCCCCGCCAGGTATCTGAATTCATCGGATCCCAAAGAACTGGCTACACATTGCATGGAAGATATAGATAAGGATTTTGTCAATAAGGTTCAGCAGGGCGATATAATCGTTGCCGATAAGAACTTTGGATGCGGTTCATCACGCGAGCATGCACCTATCGCGATTAAGGCCGCAGGCGTAAGCTGTGTAATAGCCGAAACCTTTGCGCGCATATTTTACCGCAATTCCATAAATATAGGACTTCCCATCATGGAATGCCCCGAGGCTGCAAAGGCAATAAAAGCCGGTGACAAAGTGGAAGTTGATTTTGACAGCGGCGTGATCACCGATAAGACTACGGGTGAGAGCTTCAAAGCGCAGCCTTTCCCCGAATTCATGCAGGAGATCATCAAGGCGGAAGGCCTTATCAATTATATCAATTCAAAGAAGTGAAGACAGATGACGAAGATAT
>CADAHD010000311.1 GCA_902787595.1 uncultured Lachnospiraceae bacterium | reverse complement strand
ATACTTTGATGTATTTGGAGACCTGTCGGACAGGATAATATCAAAACTTGACGAGTACTCTTCCTTCACCGCATTTATCAACAGCCTTAAATCCAAGGATATCAGCTACAGCCATTTAAGCCGCGCACTTTTGCATATACTGCTGGGCGCAAGTAAAAGCGATGTCGATATATTGACACAAAATTATGATTATTGTCCCTGGCTCAGGATACTGGGGCTTAAAAAAGACTCGGCCGTACTCAGCATGATCAAACGGTCAGCCAAACGCCCTCTGCTTTCCAAACTGGCCGATTCCGAAAATCTGCTGGACATCGCTCTGTTGCCCATACTTTCAAACGACATTTCCGCCTCCGAAATGTACGGCTATTATTCCAATAAAAAAAGCGGCTTCATTTCTGAATACCGCCGTGGCATTGCACTTATGTGATTCATTTTTCGAAATCCCGCTATCCCTGGCGGGAAGGACAAATGTCCTTTAGAAAGCATTCACTGCATTTGGGCGATCTGGCCGTGCAAAAGCTGCGTCCCAGCGCTATGAACTGGATATTGCATAATATCCAGTGATCCTTCGGAAGCTTCTTCATCAGATCATATTCGACTTTTTCCGGATCGGTATTTTCGCTCAGGCCGAATCGTCTGGCCAGGCGCCCCACATGGGTATCCACTACTATACTGGGGATCCGGTAGATATTTCCGCGGATCACATTGGCTGTCTTTCTGCCCACACCCGGCAGGGTTACCAGCTTGTCTATATCCGAAGGCACTTCCCCGTCATATTCGGCTATAAGCTTTTTACAGCAGGCAATGATATTCTTTGCCTTGTTATGATAAAAGCCGGTAGAGTGTATATCCTCTTCCAGCTCTTTAAGCTCCGCCTGCGCAAAAGCCTCCACAGACGGATATTTTTTAAACAGGTCCTTTGTGACCATATTTACTCTGGCGTCGGTGCACTGTGCACTTAAAATGGTGGCGATCAAAAGCTGCCAGGCCTCTTCGTGTTCAAGATAGCAAAAGAGATCTGTTCCATATTCCTTATCCAGGCGTTTTAACAGCTCCTTAATTTTTATCATGTCTCTTCATCATCCTTCTTAAGGGTCAGATCTGAATACATGTCCAGCTTAGCCACGATGCGGCTGGCATCATCTCCGTAGATCCTGCTGCCTCTGTGCGACACCAGTGGTTCTCCTTCGCGCTGCTCATCCACCTCTACGCTCATGCGCATGGTACCGGAGGCCACCTCTTTATCCAGATGTGCCAATATGGATTCTATTCTCTCATCTTCTGCCATATCCAATCTCATGCTCCTTTCGGACTCTATTCAGATCTGCCTGCTTCTTCTCTGATATAACGCCCCAATATAAAGCGATGCCCGCTAAACAGCCGGGCATCGTTTACAATATCTAAGATTTTTTCAGCCCTGTCTGGCCTTAAGGTCATCTGCATCAAACACAGCTTCCAGAGGCTGACCGCCGGGAACCATGGGATAAACCTTATCGTCTTCTTTGATGACGCAGTCGATAACTACAGGCCCCTTAGCCTTGATGGCTTTCTTGAGCACATCCGCCAGCTCTTCTTTCTGGGTAACACGGTAAGCCGTACAACCAAGCGCTTCCGCAACCTTAACATAATCAACCTTATCTTCCAGAACGGTCTGCGAATAACGCTGCCCGTAGAAAAGGGTCTGCCACTGTCTAACCATACCCAGCACATGGTTATTGATGATTATCTCTATGATGGGCACCTGATAACGTGATGCCGTAGCCAGCTCCTGCATGTTCATCCTGAAGCATCCGTCGCCGGCAATATTAACACAGATCTTATCGGGACGGCCGTACTTTGCGCCTATGCAGGCACCCAGACCGTAACCCATGGTTCCCAGACCGCCGCTTGATAAGAAGGTCCTGGGCTCGGTATATTTGTAGAACTGCGCAGCCCATATCTGATGCTGTCCTACATCGGTGGTGATAACCGCCTTGCCTTTGGTCACATCATAAAGGGTCTCTATCACATAGGGGCAGGTAAGACGTGAATGAGGATAGGTAAGGGGCATCTTTTCTTTCATCTCCTTGATCTTATCCATCCATTCCTTGTGATCCTGCTTTGTAAGCTTTTTATTGATGATCGTAAGCACTTCCTTAAGATCGCCCACTACAGCTGCAGCGGTACGCACATTCTTATTTATCTCCGCAGCATCTATATCGATATGCAGTATCTTTGCCTTGGGCGCAAAGGTCTTGGGATTGGAGACCACACGGTCGGAAAAACGTGCGCCAAGAGCGATGAGCAGGTCACATTTGCTCACGCCTATATTGGTGGTCTTGGTACCGTGCATGCCTATCATGCCGGTATAATTATCTGCGGTGCCGTCGTAAGCTCCCTTTCCCATAAGGCTGTCGCATACAGGCGCGTCCAGCTTCTTTGCAAATTCTGCCACTTCCTTTGTAGCACCGGATATTATCGCACCGCCGCCCACATATATGAAAGGACGCTCGGCTGATTTTATAAGCTCTATCGCCTTATCGATATCTTCATCGGTATAGCGCTTTTCAAGCTTAAGGGTTGAAGGCTTTGCTTTCTTATACGCGCATTTTGCAGCAGTAACATCCTTGGTTATATCGACCAGCACAGGACCGGGACGCCCGCTTCTTGCGATTGCAAAAGCCTTGCGTATGGTATCTGCCAGCACATTGACATCCTTTACCATAAAGCTGTGTTTGGTGATGGGCATGGTAACGCCCGCGATATCCACTTCCTGGAAGGTATCCTTGCCCAGCCAGGGAAGGGTAACATTACAGGTGATAGCCACTAAAGGTACGCTGTCCATATGAGCCGTAGCGATACCGGTTACCAGGTTGGTCGCTCCGGGGCCGGATGTAGCCATACATACACCTACCTTGCCGGTAGCGCGCGCATAACCGTCTGCCGCATGGGCAGCGCCCTGCTCATGACTGGTCAGCACATGGTTGATCTCATCCGCATGACGATAAAGCTCGTCGTAGATATTAAGGATAGTTCCTCCGGGATAGCCGAATACGGTATCCACGCCCTGCTCCTTAAGACACTCTATTACTATCTGGGAACCCGAAAGCTCCTGAACTGCTGCCGAAGCAGTCTTAGTCTTCTTTGCTGCCATGAGTTTACTCTCCTTATTGATATTCTTATTGTAAGATCCTTTCCGGACCATATTGTCAGGCTTTGCCCGGCACCTTAAGGATCGCGCCCTGATTTCCTGAAGT
>CADAHD010000310.1 GCA_902787595.1 uncultured Lachnospiraceae bacterium | reverse complement strand
ATTCCGACATTTTTCCTCTCCTGTATATGTATGGTTTTTAACTTTACTGTAATGAAGTATAAAACTGATTCTTAAAGAATTTCTTAAGAAATAAAAAAAACTCCGGCATTTACGCCAGTGTTCATAAGACAGTAACGCAAAATGAGATGGTTTATGCTTTTACATCCACCTCGCCGCCTATTATCATGGCAATCCTGCGTTGGGGGCAACCATAATTATTCTTTTTTTAGTCATATGATCCATGTTATTACTTACCGGTCATACACGGATTGTATTTATTAAGGATTCCCATCCGTTCCCGCGATGATAAACTGTGCCGTGCCGGAATATAGACACTTGGGTTGTCCAGATCCCAATCCGCCATAGTCATTGTGATCCGGTAGGTTCCCGGAGTCAGTATCCCGTACAGAATTTTCCAGTTGATCTCCAGCTCCGATTCTCCTTCTGACGGCAGCTTAATATTTCCCTCCTCATCAGTTCCTCTTTCTTCAATGAGCCTCGGTACATCTTCCCAGGTATCTCCATTCAGAGTCTCAAGATGGTATACATCCCCATAGACCAGTTTTATGTTCTCACGCTTATCATACTGCCGAAAATGTACTGTAAGTCCTGCAGGGGTGACATTTGATACGCTCATTATCACTGCTATGGTATCATCTTCCGATTCCGGTATGTACTGTCCTATACCGCCCTCCGTCTTTCCTTCATCAAAGCATACAGTATCCAGCATCGAAAGAGCTTCTTCCCACATCTCATCCGTCCATGAATCGCACTCCGTATGCTGCGCTACTATCTCCGGTTTCTCAGCCTTTATCAGGATATAATCCCAGTGATCATGGTCATCATAAGTCCCCATATATGCCGTATATCCTGCAAGAGAGATCTCTTCGGTCTCTAGTCCGGTTCCGCATACTCCAAAACCGTCTATGCAGAACACCTCGATTTGACCTTCCTCAGCATCCTCAGGCTTCAGGATCAGGCCATAAAGACCATAACTCAACTTACCGCTGTCTACCGATGCTGCTTCGATACTCCAGCCATTATGCCCGACGACAGTGATCTCACCATACGGCCCTCCTGCGCACACAGTTTTCATCTCCTGATCCACCATTTCTTCTGTAAGTACCGGTTCAGTATCCACCGGTGCAGTATATTCAGTCACCTGCGCATCCATATTGCTTATCTTTATCGGCTCCTGTCCCGCCTGTTGGCTAATCATATGATCTGCACTTCCGCTTATTCCTGCCGTAACAAGATATATACACAACGACAAGACACATATAACTATCGGAATTGCTCTTTTCTTGCCCTTTATGATAAAACATGCAATAAATGCCAGAAACCCGGCGACAAGCACCAGCTTCCACGCCGGGTTAGAAAAGATACTGTACAATGTCCTTGCAGTATTTACACTCATAATTCCACCTCTCAGATTCCGCTTATATAAGTGATACGAATCTGACGGTATGTTTTTATGGACTATTGAGAAACCTGTAATTTATTTGTAAAATAATTCCTTACCAGACAATATTAAACTCAACACTCGGCTCTTGCGTACTATAGTTTTACACCCCCATCCAAGCCTCAATGATCTCCCGGACCGATCCTGCCTTCATCATATCTGAATATATATCACTGACAAGATATTTCAGTTCATCACTGAGTTCATTATGATCTTTTGTAAGTTTATCCTGAATGAACTTCAAAGACTCTTCGTCATTTAATCCCATGACTTTATGTGCCAGGGAGTACAGACTTTTATATGCGTCAAAATGGGACAAGCCGTCCGCATCGACCAATATCTGTTCTTCCTCTGTCGTCCTGTATCCGGCCCTTCTGCTGCTATGATTGAATATACATTTCTTAACAAGCTGTATCTTCTCTTCAGGGTAAGCGTTTTCCCGTAATAACTGTTCAGCGATCTCAGCACCATATTCATTATGTCTGCTCCGGTCAAGCGTCCTGTCCGTCATGGCAATATCATGAAGTAAAGCGCTTATTTCCAGAACTTCCCTGTCAACAGCTTTACCTTCGGAAAGCTTGTTAACATATTTGTACACATAGCGGATATGTTCCCTGTATATATTGTACTCATCCTTGCTGCCTTTTGTCTGCTCTTCAAAGCGTCTGCTTCTGTCCACGATCTCCTGACGCATTTTGAGAACGAGCTCGCTTATGATACGATGTTCTCCATCCCTGCAGATCAGTTCTTTCTCTCCATCCAGTATCCTGTATGCTTCTCCGAACAGTTCCGTTCTTCCGTCTTCGATCACAATATAACTTCCGTCATTAAGAGCCAGTATCTCCTGCCCCATGCTGTCCGCATAGGTTATGTCTTCGATCACCCTGAGCCCGTCCAGGATATCATCCTTTAGCATCTCAAAATGAGGGAAAATATTTACCCTCGTTAAGCCCAGGCCCGGTATCCAGCGATTAAACGCGGGATCAAGCGCTTCACCATCCAGTTCCGGTGACGCATAAACCATATCCGCACAGTTCATGGATCCTGCGCTCCATGCGATCAGTATCCCTTCATAAGCTTTCAGCTTTTCTCGTAGCCCGATCTTTCCGAAAAAAGCATTCTGGGTAGGTACATGTCCTCCTGTAAGGATGATCACATCGGTTTCACTTATATTCTCTGCCAAAGCTTCCGTTCTGGCATCGCACATCCCAATCGAAGAAATCATAAGACCGCTCATGGTAAGAGCTTCTTTATAGCAATATAAAACAGCGTCATTCTTTTCATGATCTTCAGGATCCGCACATATCATAAGGACCCGCGCATCCTGCGGCCATATATCTTTCAGTTTCCCAAGCAGACCATTTTCTTCTGCTATCGGTCGGGGCAGGCGCTTTCCGTCGACTTTATATGAGCCTCCCAGATGACTTGTAAGTATCGTTATCATATCAGTTTCTTTCTCCGATCATCGGATGTTCGCGTCAGGCTTTATCCTGTGGTATCTCCCTGATAAATCCGCCTTTTTTATACAACTCAATATAATCATCGATCTGCATCTTTTTTTCCTCAGCCATCACACAGTTCACGGTACTTTTCATACCGTACACCTACGGAATACGCAAATTCGCCGGACGCTATCATAGTCCTGATGTCCTCATCCGATGACCATTTCGCAGCTGTCGCTTCATCCGGCTGAAGTATCACGTTCTGTATATCTACATCTTTTTTCACCAGATAGATATCTAAAAAATAGTTTTTCTTTGCATCGGTGGCTATAAGCTTTAACTCACTCTTTTCCGTTGCGATACCCGTCTCTTCAAAAAGCTCCCTCACCGCCGAATCAAGTGTAGTCTCTCCGGCCAGAGTTCCTCCGCCCACAAACTCCCACTTATTGCCGGCAGTCTTATCCGGATGCCGTTTGGTGGTAAGAAAGCGTCCTTCTTTGTTTACCACCCAGATCTCACAGCAAATATAATATTCACCTTCTTCAAATTTCTCTCCACGTGCATGTGTACGCCCGAGAGGCTTTCGCTCAGAATCATACAGATCCCAGTATTCCATATTCTTCTTCCTTTCCATCAAAGGGGCGATCACGCCTTCAACCATCCGTCAGGGT
>CADAHD010000309.1 GCA_902787595.1 uncultured Lachnospiraceae bacterium | reverse complement strand
ATGAGCTATCCGGCAATAGATTTCTTGTTTCTGAACGAAGAGGATATGATAAAGGCCGGCGTTAAGGATATGCCTGCATGCATAGAAGCGATGGAAGAGGTTATCAAATGCCTGAATTCCGGGGATTATGTGATGGGAGGCGAGAACCATAACTCACACGGAAGCCAGGTTACGTTTCCGGAAGACTCTGCTTTTCCCAATATGCCGAAAGATATGGGAGATGACAGAAGATTTATGGCTATGCCCGCATATATTGGCGGCCCCTTTGATCTGATGGGTATGAAGTGGTACGGATCGAATATGGCTAACCGTGAGAAAGGTCTTCCCAGATCAATACTCACTGTGATGCTGAACGATAAGGATACCGGAGCACCGTTAGCCCTTATGAGCGCAAATCTTTTAAGTGCATACAGGACCGGCGCGATACCCGGAGTCGGAGCCAGATATCTTGTAAAAAAAGATGCCAGGGTATGTGGAATATGCGGCCCCGGTGTAATGGGAAAGACTTCACTGGCAGCTATTATGGCGGTATGTCCCGGGATAGACACGCTAAAGGTTAAGGGCCGTGGGAGAGCATCGCTTGACAGGTTCGTTACATACGTGAAAGAAAAGTATCCTGCTCTTAAGGAGGTAACAGCGGTTGAAACTGTGGAGGAACTGGTAAAGGACTGCGATGTTATCTCTTTTGCTAATTCGGGAGGATATGATCCTTCGACTTATCCCTTCGTTAAGATGGAATGGGTAAAACCCGGAGCTGTGATCATCGGCTTAAGCGCATTTGATATGGATGCGAAGGAACTGGCATCCTGTTCGCTGGTGGTGGATAATATCAAGCTTTACCAGGCATGGGCGGAAGAGTTTCCTTATCCTTCATTCGGAATAAATAACATCATTGGCTCAAAGTTCACCGATATGGCGCATGACGGGATCATAACCATGGATCAGATAACTGATCTGGGAGATATCATTTTCGGCAAGAAGCCCGGGAGAGTAAATGAAGATCAGATATTTGTTTATTCCGTAGGCGGCATGCCGGTGGAAGATGTGGCCTGGGGAAAGGTATGTTATGAAAAAGCAAAGGAACTGGGACTGGGAACAAAGTTACATTTATGGGACAGTCCGGATATGTGTTAAGGTCTGAGACGGATAAAGACAGAGAGGAGATCAGGATCATGGCAGAGAGGATAGAGGAACATCCGATACTCGGTGTTGTTGAGAAAGGCCGTAAAGTAAGTTTTAGCTTTGACGGAAAAGAGATCGAAGGATATGAGGGAGAACCTATAGCTGCGGCTCTTAAAGCCGCAGGCGTTATGGTTCACAGATATACACAGAAGGAGCATAAGCCAAGAGGGATATTTTGTGCGATAGGCCGGTGCACGGACTGTGTGATGATTGTAGACGGCGTGCCAAATGTTAGGACCTGCATTACGCCGCTTAAAGAGGGAATGAATGTCAGGACACAGTACGGGGTTTCAGATAAAGCTTTTGAGGAACAGTAGGAGGACATGTTTATGAAAAGATACGATCTGATCATTGTTGGTGCAGGACCTTCAGGCTTGTCAGCTGCTATTGAAGCAGCAAAGAGGGGATTAAATGTTATCGTTTTTGACGAGAATGAAAAACCGGGAGGCCAGCTTTTTAAGCAGATACATAAGTTCTTCGGATCTAAAGAACACCGGGCAAAAGTCAGGGGTTTTGTGATAGGCCGCCAGCTGCTTGAGGAAGCTGCAGAAGCCGGTGTAACAGTTAAACTGAATGCTACGGTCATAGGACTTTATCAGGATAAAGAAGTAGTTGTAAAGCAGGGAGACAAGATAAAGCATTACAAAGCAGATTCGGTTGTCATAGCAACGGGAGCTGCAGAGAACATGGTACTGTTTCCGGGATGGACGCTGCCCGGCGTTATAGGGGCAGGAGCAGCACAGACCATGATGAACCTGCACGGGATACTGCCGGGAAAGAAGATCCTTATGCTGGGATCGGGAAACGTGGGACTGGTAGTTTCTTTCCAGCTGATGCAGTGCGGCTGCGAGGTTGTTGCCCTTGTTGATGCGGCTCCAAGAGTGGGCGGATACGGCGTACATGCATCTAAGGTGGCAAGATGCGGAGTACCTTTTTACCTTTCGCATACCATAGTGGAAGCTGAAGGAGAGGAATATGTTAAGGGTGTGACTATAGCAGAGGTGGATGATAAATTCAAGTTCATCCCCGGTACGGAAAAGCATTTTGAAGTTGATACCATATGCATGGCAGTGGGCTTATCGCCCATGTCGCAGCTGCTTAAAATGGCAGGCGCGGAAATGACGGATGATCCAAGACGGGGAGGACAGGTACCTATCTGCGACGAATACGGACGCACATCAATACCAGGTGTATTTGCAGCAGGAGATGTTTCGGGGATAGAAGAAGCTTCGTCTGCAATGATAGAGGGACGTATGGCAGGAGTGGCTGCTGCGGAATACCTGGGATATATAGATAAAGAGGAGCTGGATAAGGAACTGGCTGATCTGGATAAAGCGCTTGACGGTCTGCGTCAGGGAATGTTTGCTCCGGCAAACAGGGGGAAGGCTATAGAAAAGACCGAAGAAGGTATCGACATATCTTCCAATCTGCTTAAGAAAGGATATGTGGCTGATGACGAGATAGAACGCTTCCCCGGCGTTACGCATAAGAAGGGGATCCATCCCGTTATTGAATGTACGCAGAATATTCCCTGTAATCCCTGCCAGGATGCATGTCCTAAAAAGTGTATCTCCATCGGTGATAATATAACTTCTCTTCCTATTGCAGTGTATGAAGGCGATTGTATCGGCTGCGGAATGTGCGTGGCCAGCTGTTCGGGACAGGCGATCTTTCTGGTGGATGAAGACTGTGGGGACGGAAGTGCAACAATTACGATCCCCTATGAATTCCTGCCTTTGCCCAAAGAAGGTACTAAAGGAGTGGCGCTTGGCAGGAACGGTCATGTGGTATGTGAGGCAGAAGTGGTATCAGTAAGGAGTGCAACGGCATTTGATAAAACCCATTTACTCACTATGCGTGTTCCCAAAGAATATGCAATGACGGCGAGATTTTTTAAAGCAGCAGAGCAGGAGGTATCGAGATGAACAGCGTAAATGACAGATCGCGGGATATAGGAGACTTTGTTCCGGCTCAGGATGATGATATGCTGATATGCCGCTGTGAAGAGATCACCAAAGGAGAGATACGCCGGGCGGTACATGACGGAATGTGGACTATGACAGAGATAAGAAGATATTTAAGGGC
>CADAHD010000308.1 GCA_902787595.1 uncultured Lachnospiraceae bacterium | reverse complement strand
CGTCCGCCGGTCATATACTCACAGCCATGCTCACCAACGCCTTCCACTACTGCATGCGCACCGGAATTACGTACCGCAAATCTCTCGCCTGCAACACCGTTTATAAATGCATATCCGCTGGTAGCACCGTAGAGCGCCACATTACCTACTATCACGTTCTCCTCAGGTTTATACTTTGCTCCCGGCTTTACCTTTGCGATCAGCTTGCCGCCCGATAAGCCCTTACCGAAGTAATCGTTTGAATCACCTGTAAGTTCAAGCGTAAGTCCTTTGGGTATGAATGCGCCAAAGCTCTGTCCGCCTGCACCGTTACAGTGTACTACGATACTGTCTTCTTCCAGGCCTTCCTTGTGCTTCCTGCTTATCTCGCTGCCCAGTATGGTACCAAAAGCCCTGTCGGTATTCGTTACATCGATCTTAATCTCGAGCTTCTCTCCGTCCTCTACTGCCTTCCTGCACTTCTTAAGCAGCTCCTTCATATCCTTTGTTTCTTCCAGCTTAAAGTCGTATACATCCTTGGGATCGAAGGTCCGGCTCTCACAGCCGTGCAGCACTGCCGAAAGATCCACGCCGCCTTCATGAGGACAGCCAACCTCGTTATTCCTTACCAGCAGGTCTGTACGGCCTACCAGTTCGTTTACGCTCCTTACGCCCAGCTTAGCCATGTATTCACGCATCTCCTGAGCTATAAAGCGCATGAAGTTTTCCACATATTCCGGCTTACCCTTGAATCTCTCACGCAGCTTGGGATTCTGTGTTGCCACACCTACAGGGCAGGTATCCAGATTACATACACGCATCATCACGCAGCCCATGGTTACTAAGGGAGCAGTTGCAAAACCGTATTCTTCTGCGCCCAGCAGAGCTGCTACAACCACGTCACGGCCGCTCATAAGCTTACCGTCTGTCTCTATACGCACACGGCTTCTCAAGCCGTTCTGTATCAGTGTCTGATGCGTTTCCGCAAGACCCAGCTCCCAGGGAAGTCCTGCATGATGTATTGATGAACGGGGAGCTGCACCCGTACCTCCGTCATAACCGGAGATAAGTATTACCTGTGCGCCTGCCTTTGCAACGCCGGCAGCTATGGTACCTACGCCTGCTTCGGAAACCAGCTTTACGGAAATATCCGCATAACGGTTAGCGCACTTAAGGTCATAGATCAGCTGCGCCAGATCCTCTATCGAATAGATATCATGATGAGGCGGAGGTGATATAAGACTTACGCCCGGCGTTGAGTGTCTGGTCTTTGCAATCCAGGGATAAACTTTCTTTCCGGGAAGATGTCCGCCTTCACCGGGCTTAGCGCCCTGTGCCATCTTTATCTGTATCTCTTTTGCGGATACCAGATATGAACTGGTAACACCGAAACGTCCGCTGGCAACCTGCTTGATGGCTGAGCAGCGGTCACTATCGCTTCCTGCCGATTCGATACGCTCATCGCTCTCACCGCCTTCACCGGTATTTGACTTACCGTGCAGATGGTTCATCGCTATAGCCAGCGTCTCGTGCGCTTCCTGCGATATCGAACCGTAACTCATTGCTCCGGTCTTAAAGCGTTTTACTATCTCGTCAACGGATTCCACTTCATCGATATCTATAGGCTTATCTGCATACTTAAAATCCAGCAGTCCTCTTAAGTTACCGTGGTTTTCTTCATCAACCTTTGCCGTATACTCTTTAAACTTATTGTAATCACCGGTCCTGGTCGAATACTGCAGCAGATGTATGGTTGCGGGATTGTATCTGTGCTGCTCTCCCTGGCTGCGCATCTTGTGCGCGCCGATGGAATCCAGAGTAAGATCCGTATAAAGTCCCAGCGGATCAAAGGCCTCCGAATGCAGCCTGTCAACAGTATCTTCCAGGTCCTTAAGCGTGATACCGCCCACACGGCTTATGGTACCGCTGAAGTATTTATCTATTACTTCCTTTGAAACGCCCACTGCTTCAAAGATCTTTGATCCCTGATAAGACTGTATCGTGGAGATACCCATCTTTGACGCTATCTTTACTATGCCCGAAAGTACTGCGTGATTATAATCATCAACTGCTGCATAGTAATCCTTATTGAGCATGTTGTTATCGATAAGCTCATGAATGGTATCCAGTGCAAGATAAGGATTTATCGCGCTCGCACCAAAGCCAAGCAGTGTTGCAAAATGATGTACCTCTCTGGGTTCGCCGCTCTCAAGTATGATCGCTAAAGAAGTGCGTCTCTTGGTCTGTACCAGATGCTGATGCACTGCGGATACAGCCAGAAGCGAGGGTATAGCCAGATGGTTCTCATCAACGCCGCGGTCAGATAATATCAGCAGATTCACGCCGTCGCGGTATGCCTTATCAACATCAACGAAGAGTCTGTCGATAGCCCTCTCCAGTCTGGTAGATTTATAATACAATGTAGATACCACACCTGCCTTAAAGCCTTCATGATCGATATGCTTTATCTTGAGCAGGTCGGTATTGGTAAGTATGGGATTGTTTATCTTAAGCACATGGCAGTTTTCCGGCGCAGGCTCAAGTATGTTTCCGTCACGTCCCACATAAACTGTCGTTGCAGTAACTATCTCCTCACGGATCGCATCGATGGGAGGATTGGTAACCTGCGCAAACATCTGCTTGAAATAGTCAAAGAGCGGTCTGTCTTCTTTCGAAAGCACTGCCAGCGGCGTATCACAGCCCATTGCAGCTATGCCTTCTCCGCCGTTGAGTGCCATATTAAGTATGGAGGTACGGTACTGTTCAAAGGTATAACCAAAGGCCTTCTGAAGTCTTGCCCTCTCTTCGGGCTTGTACTCTATGGTCCTGATATTGGGTATATGAATATCCCTGAGAGAGAGCATATTGCTGTCGATCCACTCACCGTAAGGATGAGCATGTGCATATCTCTCTTTCAGCTCGTGATCGTCTATCACCCTGCCTTCTATTGTATTTACCAGCAAAAGCTTTCCGGGATGCAGACGTTCCTTTAATACTATATGCTCCTCTTCTATGGGAAGTACTCCTACTTCCGATGAAAGTATAAGCTTGTCATCATCGGTGATATAATATCTTGAAGGACGCAGACCGTTTCTGTCCAATATAGCGCCCACAATATCACCGTCCGAAAACAGTATGGATGCGGGACCGTCCCAGGGCTCCATCATTGTTGCATAGTACTGATAAAAATCCCTTATCTCCTGTGAGATGGTATCATTATTGGCCCAGGGCTCGGGTATACAGATCATTGCTGCCAGCGGCAGTTCCATACCGCTCATTACCAGAAACTC
>CADAHD010000307.1 GCA_902787595.1 uncultured Lachnospiraceae bacterium | reverse complement strand
CAAGTATCAGTTTATCATCCACTGCTCATACATCCCTTTTTATGATCCTGTCCGCGCAGCCGCCGAATACGTAATCGGCATAATCCGCACCGGCACGTTTCTTTACTATCTCGTACGCCTTTGAAAGCTCCGGCCTTCTGAACTTCACATCATGGGCATCGCTTCCGGCCAGGTCTATCAGATGCCTGTCTATCATCTTTTTCATATACCCGCGCATCTTAAAGCTGCCCGGATGTACTATATCGTCCGCATTGACCTGTATCAGGGCTCCCAGGTCCGCGATACGCGACGCCAGGTCTATATCCGTAAGCATCACATCGTAGCGCTCGATATGGGCCAGCATCACATCATAGCCCGCCATCTGCACCTGCTGTATGCCCTCGCGTATGCGGTCGAACTTATCGTAGGGCTTAAACTCCACCAGTATCATGCCGCTGCCGCTTAAGTCATGCAGCTGGTGCGGCTCCTCATGAAGTATGGTCCCCGAATAATCAAACTCACTGCCCAGGTACAGTTCCAGTTGCGGGTGGGCAGATGCCGCGTATTCCTTAACCTTTTCAAAAGCCTCCAGTACCTTCGACCAGGGCCTCTTAAGCCAGGGTCTGCGGATATGGGGTGTGAACATTATCCTCTGTATCCCGTCATCCGCGGCTATCTTTAACATAGCCTTTGTATCGTCCATATCCTTTGCGCCATCGTCCACTCCGGGGAGCAGATGGCAGTGTATATCAGTGATCTTCAAAACTCATTCCTCTACAGGCTCGTAAAAAAGCTCTACCACCAGATCCTTTACGGCCTCATCATCAGCATAGAATTCCTCAAAGTTAACGCCCTGCTCAAGCTTGCCGGGAACGGTCATGATACCCTTCTCGTTCATCGTATATCCCAGGAATTCCGTAGTCATATAGGTCACACGGCTTACGTCGATATCGGTGACCATGTAGTCTGTTGCTATATTATACAGATCCACTCCCAGTCCGGGGTTAGATTTTAACAGTTCCCGCCCTTTTTGTACATAGGCTGCCAGATACTGCTTCTGTCTTGCAAACCGTGCATCGTTGGATGCATATACGTTCACATCGCGATACTGAACGTAATTACGGGCATCTTCGCCCATAAGGTGCACTTCCGTTCCGGCTTTTATATCCGTCTTTCCATGCTTTATATCTTCCAGTGCCGTCACATCCACACCGCCGATGGCGTCGTTCAGCGCCGGTATCGCAGCTATATTTATCGCTGCGTAGGTATGGATGGGGATGTTATGCATGAAGCGCGATACCGTACGTATCTGGCGCTCACAGCTCACTTCCTTGCCGTCGCCGTAGCCGTGCTGCAGGGTTATCTGCGCCGGGCGTGTTCCCACGAAATTCCCCTCCCTGTCGAACACATCGATATCGGTCATCGTGTTACGGTTGATCGTCAGCACACTGTAGATCTTATTGTGAGGGTTCAATATCAGCAGAAAGAGGGCATCGGCCTGTCCGCCGTCTATACCGTCCTTTGCCTCGCTCAGCTCACCCTTTTTATCTATGCCCATGATGAGCATGCATATCACATCGCGGTTATAGGAGTACAGCTTGTCTTTATAGATGATCTCGCCTTCCTTAAGCTGCCTTGGTGCATCCTCAGTCTCATCTGATACCTGCTGCACCACAACGCCGTCCGATGATACGCTTAAGTCTATTGCAGGCAGGTCCCTGGTATTTTCCATCAGGGAGCGCTTTCCCTTATAGCGCAATCCCAGCACCACAAGCACTATGATAAGCGCGATGGATGCCAGCACCAGCAGGATGTTCCGTATTACCCTGACCCACTTTTTCTTAAAAAAATCCTTCATAGCTTAGAGATCGATATCGGGCAGGTCACTCTGCGGCATGGGCGGATTGAGCAGCACGCCCTGTACCAGCCAGCGCCTGTCCTTGCCTGCCCCGTTGGTGCAGGTAGAGAGCGTTATTATATAGTCATCCGTATCCAGCTGTATGTCATAACGGTAATGTGCTATCCTGCTGCCGGCGTAATAAAGGTTCTGAAGGTACTGCTCGTACTGATAGACATTATGCATGTCCCCGTTTGCCAGCAGATGGATCGAATTCGTCTCGTAGGCTCCGAATATCTGATATGCCAGAGGTTCCTTATCTTCACGGTAGATGAAGATGTAGTGGTCCCCTTCAAAAAACTCCTCATCCTCAAAATAATGCAGGGTGGAGAACATCTCGCCGCTCCTTAAGTTGTGGGAGTAAAGCACCGTATTGGGATCGTCAAAATCCTTTGTGTTCCACAGCTTCTCGGTATACACACAGCCGGGATAACCCGCGCTGCCGTCCACATTATGGTTTAAGTAGAAGGTATCATCGGTCTCGTGCTGCAGGATGGGATAATCCACTCTGGTATCGGGCACGTAGATCCAGGCGTAGATGTCCTTATTCTTTTCATGAAGGGCATCCCAGTCTATCTCCTTCTCCGGTACCTCTACCATCGCACGCTTGGGCGTGGGTGTGGGGGTAGGGGTCGACTCGGTCTCTTCGGGCTCCGGAGCGGGAGTGGGCGTAGGTGCCTGTGTGGGCACGGGAGTTACTGCCGCAGCCAGCTGCTGCATGCGCTCGTACTCCTCCATGGCGCGCCTCTGGGTATCCATATCGATGATAAGATATACTATCGCGCCCACAGCCAGCAGCAGAAAGGCCACTACTCCTATCAGCCAGCCTTTCCTGCCTTTTTTATCAGGCTTCTTTTCCGGTTTTTTATCATTAATCTCCGTCATACTCAATACTCTTCTGACGCAGCACCTGTGAAAGATACCAGGTACCGTCCCTCTTTAAAAATATCCAGGTGGCATCCGAGCCTTCGTTCTTGGTCTTGTATGCCGCCGAGTTGAACTTGACTATCAGGTCGAAATAAATATGGCAGGCTACGCAGTCGTGTGAATAGGTCACGAAATCGTCGCAGCTCTCGTTTCCGAATTCGTAGGTGGTGATGCGCTCGGTGGGATAGAAGTAGGTCACTACCGACTTCACATCCTCTTTATACTGCGAATCGGGCAGCAGGTACTTGTACACGCCGCCGGTATTCTTGCCAATGAAATGCAGGCCGTAGGCTTCCATGATGGTAGGCACCAGTGCCTTTACCTCTTCCGCCGCATCCGCATAATAAGGCAGATCTGCGCTGAACTTGTTCCCGTCCTGCGTAAGAGGCATGTCCTCGCCGTCCACGCTCTTTACCGAGAACACGGGATCGACGATAAAGCCCTTTACCGCATAGGTGATGTAGCTGGGCACGTGATCCAAGTACT
>CADAHD010000306.1 GCA_902787595.1 uncultured Lachnospiraceae bacterium | reverse complement strand
GTCTGCTCTCATATTCATGCCTTATTCTTTCCGCGATCATAAGCGCATCGGGTTCCCCCGTTCCCGGCAGCATCACCAGCACCTGTCTGGTGGTATAATTCGCTGCCACATCTCCGCGCCGCAGGCTGGATACCAGTGCCTGATCCAGCACATCCGAAACCCTGCTTATCTCCGCATCTCCCGGGGTATAACCCTCGGCGGGATCCAGCGTGATCAGCAGCATCCTGGAAATGAACTCGTTTCTCTCGGAAAGACGGCTCAAAAAATTGTATACATAAGTGAAGCCGTGATAATCCAGCATGTATGCGCCCTTCTTGCCGTCGGCGCGTCTCATCGCTTCATGCACATAATCAATGCTCAATGCCCCCGCCGTGTCATTCCGGACCATTTCATCACTGTAGAAATGATACGAATTTTTTCCGTTCTGCTTAACATAATAAAGAGCTTTATCCGCCGAATTATACAGATCCGTAAAACTCTCACCATCAGCCGGATAGATGGCTATTCCCAAAGACACTGAAGAATTAGTCTCAAAGCGGCAGTCTTCCAGTTTCTTGCAAAGGTCGGAAATAATTGCGCCGGCCCTGCGGCTTAAGGTTTCCTTATCCACGTAACCGTCGATCCATGCAACGAACTCATCACCACCCACACGCGCAGGTATATCTTTATCCTTACTGTAAGTCCTTAATGTGTCGGCAAACATCTTTAAGGTATTGTCGCCGGCGTCATGACCGTAATTGTCATTGATGGCCTTGAAGTTATCCATATCAAGCATGAACAAGGCACCCTGCCCGCCGTTTTTGATACGTTCTTCAACATTCTTCGCCGCATAGGCGCGATTCCATAAGCCCGTCAGTGCATCACGCTGGGACTTATCCTTTATCTGATCCAGCTCTTTCTTTAATTCGCGCTTCTGATCCAGAGAGCGGAATACTTTTTCGATACGGCTTAAAAGTATACTGGGTACAAAAGGCTTGGGAAGGAAGTCTACAGCTCCCAGTTCCAGGCAGCGCGCTTCCGTCACCGCATCCTTCTCGGCGCTCAAAAAAACAACGGGAATATCGGCTATGCGGGGATTTGCTTTTATCTCCCCCATAACCTCATATCCGTCCATAAAAGGCATATTCAGGTCCAGAAGAATAAGGTCCGGACTGTTAGTTTCAAGAAACTGAAGCGCCTGACGTCCGGAGATCGAAGCTGTGATCTTGTACTGACGGGTCAGACTCTTCCTCGCGCAATCAAGATTTATCCTGTCATCGTCGATTATCAGAATATGTTTCATAAAATAACCCCTTCAAATTAGGTCTGTGACTCTGTCTATCTCTTTCTTTCTCTTTTGTTGGCATACATCTTTTCGTCTGCTATGCGCACCAGGCCTTCCATTTCACAATCGTGGGTAAGTATGGTGTCGTAGCCTCCACAGCTGGCTGTAACGGTGTATTCCAGTCCCGATGTGGCATTATATGCCTCAAGTATAGCATTAATGCTTTTTATCACTTCCTCTATATCGCAGCCTCCGTATATAAAGGCGCACATTTCATCACCGCCAAAACGCAGACACAGCGAATGCTCCGGGCATGATACCAGAAGAGCTTTTGCGGTAACCGCTATCGCATTATCACCTGCATCATGTCCAAAGGTATCATTTATATACTTCAACCCGTCCAGGTCGGCCATTATCACGCTAAGCCTGCCGCCCTCATCCGCATGTTTTTCCTTAAACTTCCCAAATGCCTTGTGAAAGCCCAGACGGTTATACAGCCCTGTAAGATGATCGAATTTGTAGCTGTCCTCGAGCTTTTCAAACAGATACTGCTGATAACGCATATTTACAAATCCGCCCAGTCCCATGCTCAGGTAACTGCTTATAGCGGATGTCTTTGCATATTCGGAAATATCATAATTCTCAAAGGTAAAGCAGACATACCCCAGAGGCTTTTTAAGATAATGCAGGAGATTGAATATAAGGGGATAGCCCTTCTCCATATGCTCTGCAGCCAGCTCGACCATTTTATAGGTTTCAACCGGATGCACGCCGCTTTTATTCTTTGAATCATATAAGAGGCTTATCCCATCCGGAGGTGCAACGGAAAGATCCTGCTCATACTTGAAATAATCCACTTCCCTGTTAAAACACAGAGAATTGACAACGCAGAACATATCGCTCAGCTTATCCCCGTATATGCCCCCCGCCATTTCTTCAACGGTCTCGCTCATCTGCATGCGCATGGTCATCTCATAGAACTCATAGATGTCATCCTGGTAACGATAGGATTTATCATTTACCATTTCCAGGAACTTTGACATCCCGACAGCAGCGCCATGGCAGCCGCAGGATCCGCCTTTGATAAGCGTGGGCATTACCTTATATTCATCTTCAACACTGTCACCGTTAAGCACGCGCATTAAGATATCGGCGCTTTTTTCAGCCAGAGCTACCGTATTACAGTCTCCGGTCGTCACATCGGGATCGCAGATCCTGGCTTCGTCTTCCCCGTCAAAGCCGGATACTATGATCTGTTCCGGCAGTTTAAAGCCCCTTTCTTTCAATACCGAGATGACATTTATTGCCATAAAGTCGTTCGCGCATATCACGGCATCGGGAACTATGCCCTTATCCAGCACTTCATTCATGGCTTTTCTGGCAGGCACAGCCCAGAACTCACCGTAACTAAGCATATCCTCATTGAACTCTATCCCGTTCTCCGCTATGACCTTTTTAAATATCTCAATACGTTCGTCCGAAAAGGGATTGTTTCTGATGCCCGCCATGAAGTGCGGTTTCTTAACATTATGATCCTCGATCATATGTCTAACAAGCTGCTCAAAGCCTCTCTTAAAATCAAAGCGCACCGTAATGCAGCCCTCATATGCTCCGTCTACCACAACAACAGGACGCTTGAACTCTTTAGCCTTTGCTATCACATGTTCGGCAACCTTATGGCTCTTGATCTTTTCGTCCATGTATAGAACTGCATCTATTTTCCACATGGGGATCATATCAAAGATATATGCTTCGGTATGCTCACCTTCCTCGTCCCAGTATATATCCGTATTGAGCGCATAGACCAAGAGCCTGATGTCATACTGTTTCAGGCTTTCATTAAGCTTTTTGATAAATGCATCTGCACTGGGCTGGGATGCATAACGGGTAAGTACCACGCTGCCCACAAAAAGTCCGTATCCCCTGAAAAGTCCGATGATGATATAAAGCTCTGGGAACAGGAATCCTCAGAGCCTGACGACTCTACGTTTGATCATTATTTCGATGATGAGGATGATGATTCAGAGGA
>CADAHD010000305.1 GCA_902787595.1 uncultured Lachnospiraceae bacterium | reverse complement strand
TTTCAATTGGAATAATGCTTTCTTATTAACATACATATCCAGATCGGCGCGCTTGAACACATCAGAGAACTTTGCATCCGATGCAGGTTCATATACGGATATGCCCGTTGCTATAACCGGGCCCGAACGCGAGCGTCCGTTTGCATAGGATTCCCTTCTCAGATTTTCAAGGAGTTCCTCCCTTATCTCGTACTCTTCTCCCGTCAGATATACCACAAATTCATCCCCGCCTATGCGGTACACCTGGCTGCGCGCAAAATTCTCACAGATCATGCGGCAGGCCCTTCTCAGGAATTCATCGCCAAAGCTGTGGCCTCTGGTATCGTTATAACGTTTCAGATCATTGACATCGCACATGATAATGCCGAATCTCAGATCCGGGTCCGCCGTGCGTATCTTTTCATCCAGAGACTGTCCCAGTTCCATAAAGGCATTATTATTCTTGATCCCGGTAAGCTCATCGCGTTTTATCATGCGCTCGACAATCTGAAGGTTCTTCTGCTGCTGCTCTTTTTCCTTTACCTCTTCATCAATGTTTTCCATGCAGAAGAGCACATGCTTTTTGTCCTTGCACAGAATATCTACATGCCTTATATGCACGATATTTCCGTCTATATCTAGCCTGCAGCTTAAAGAATACGAACCGTTCTTCTTAAGATAATCAAGTATCTTTCCTTTCTCGTGAATGCTTAACGCCTGCTCCAGATCATCCGGATGAACATATTTATGCGCATTCGCGCGTACCATGGCAAAGAAATCTTCTCCTTCATCCGGTATGTTGAGCTCCTCAAACATTTGTGTTTTTACAAATACCGTATAATTTCCGGATTCCACATCCACATAAAAAACACTGTCATAATGTTCTGCCAGTGTATTGGCTATCTGATCAAATGCTGTCTGATCTATCATTGATAAGCAGTCTCCTTTTGGTTAATTATTCCATGACCTATCCGACATATACTTTTGTCATATAATCAATCTATCTTAACATAATAATAAAAATTGAGCTTTCATGCAATATATTTATTGAATTAAAAAAACAGAGGCTTTCGCCTCTGCTTATAAGCTTATATTCCCGCGCTCTTTAAAAGCAGCCTTGTGTATTCCTCTTTAGGGTGCTTATACATTTCTTTGGGAACACCTTCCTCTATGATACGCCCTTCCCTCAGGATCATGATTCTGTCGCAGAAGTTGTACATGGTGCGCAAGTCATGAGAAATAAACAGTATCGAAAGCCCCTTCTCCTCATGCAGCCTCTTAAGGAGAGCCAGCACCTGCGCCGCAACAGTAACATCCAATGCGGAAACCGGCTCATCGGCGATAAGCAGCCTGGGCTGGCGCATCAGCGCAGTGCCAATGCATATCCTCTGGCGCTGCCCGCCGGACAGTTCACCGGGTTTGCGGTCTATATAAGACTCATCCAGTCCCACTTCCTTAAGCATCTCCACAACCTTTTCACGGCGCTGCGCGGCATTCAGTCTGGTTGACATGCGAAGCGGTTCCTGCATGATCCAGTTAATGCTGTAAGCCGGGTTAAGCGATCCGTAAGGGTCCTGGAATATCATCTGCGGATGATTGGTGGTCCTCTCCATGTTGCCGGCCTTTATATCCACCATATTTAGTATAACCTTGGCTATAGTGGTCTTTCCGCTTCCGCTTTCGCCGGCCAGTCCAAGTATCTCGCCTTCCTTTATATCAAAGCTTACACCCTTCAGGACCTGCTTTTCAGTTTTCTTCAAGCCGCCGGATGTAAAGGAAACCTCCACATCCTTTAAGCTGACAAGATTCTCGCTCATAATTCCACCTTGGGGATAGCTGAAATAAGCTTCTTTGTATATTCCTGCACAGGATGCTCAAAGATATCATCCACAGCTCCCTGTTCAACCAGATGGCCGTTCTGCATCACCAGCACATTATGCGATATCTGCCTTATAAGCGACAGATCATGGGATATAAACAGTATGGCCACTTCAGCTTCTTTATTAATCTTCTGCAGCAGTTTGATTATCTGCGCCTGCACCGTTACATCAAGAGCCGTGGTAGCCTCGTCAGCTATCAAAAGCTGCGGATAACCTACCATGGCTGCGGCTATCATAACTCTCTGCCTCATGCCTCCGGAAAGCTGATGAGGATATGACTCATATACTCTCTCGGAATCTTCAAGCTCAACATCTTTAAGCCATTTGACAGCTCTTTCCTTACGAGCCGCTTCACTCATTTCCGGATGATGAATGCGCAGGGCTTCCTCCACCTGCATGCCTATCTTCATCGTAGGATTAAGTGCGGTCATAGGCTCCTGAAATATCATGCATATCTCATCGCCCTGCAGCCCGCGCAGTTTATGTCTCTCCATTGTCAGCACGTCTTCGCCTTCAAATAAGATACGCCCTTCTTTCTTCAGTTTTTTTCGCGGGAGCAGTCCCGCTATAGCCAGAGCGGTCATGGATTTCCCCGATCCGGACTCACCCACTATGCCCAGTATCTCGCCTTTATCCAGCGTGAAAGTTACGCCCTCCACAACTTTTTCCGGCTTATCATGATCATGAAACTCTATTCCAAAGTTTTCTACACTAAGAAGCATCAGCTTTCCTCCGTAGTACCCTCGGCCAGCAGCGCAAAACCAAGTACCGTAAGCACTATGACCAGACCGGGGAATATCGCGTACCAGGGCGCTGTGAACAGATATGACTGTGCTTCGGAAAGCATCCTGCCCAGTGAAGCTGCAGGCGGCTGCACGCCTATGCCCAGATAGCTGAGGCCGGCTTCCGCCAGCACGGCATTATTAAAGCCTATCATTACAGAACTTAAAAGCACCGGCAGTATATTGGGCAGAATATGGACAAAGACTATTCGCAAATGTCCCGCGCCCATAAGAGCCGCGCTCTTCACATAATCAAGTGAACACTGCTTTTTGACCTCGGAACGGACTATCCTCGCAAAGCTGGGTATAAAAGCGATGCCCAGAGCCAGCGTAACATTCAAACGTCCCGTTCCCAAAAGACTGATTATAACCAGTGCCAATAATATGCTGGGGAAGGAAAATAGCACATCGTTTATCCTCATCAGGATATCGTCCAGCAGTCCGCCAAAGTATCCGCAGAGCGAACCCACTATAACGCCGCATACAGTGCCTATAAGCACAGTGAGCACAGCAATAAGGAAGGTGTTGCCCATGCCTTCCATAACACGGCTTAGTATATCCCTTCCGTAATTATCGCAGCCCATCCAGTGTGCAAAGGAAGGTTTGGCAAATTTATCGGCAACGCTCATCTGCGTGGTATCGTAGGGCGTGG
>CADAHD010000304.1 GCA_902787595.1 uncultured Lachnospiraceae bacterium | reverse complement strand
ATCATTATCCTTTTACTTCTGGCAGGAGGAGCTGTGGCAGTGCTTTTCGCTACCGGTACATTAGGCCCCAAGAAGGAGATACAGCTTTCCAAGACCAGTGTCAAACTCGAGTCCGGCGAAGAGATCGTTATAATGATAGAGAATTATGAGAGCGACCTTTCCGGCGTATATCTCATTTACGAAAGCCAGGATACCAAGGTGGCAAAGATCACTGAAGAATATGACGATGCTTTCGTTATCGAGGGTAAGAAGAAAGGAAAGACAACTGTTACCGTAAGCGGCAAGGGATGCGAACCCATTACAATAAATGTTACTGTTAAGGATTGAGATAAATGAATAAGTCTGCAATAGAAATAGATCGTGTATTTTTGAGCACTATAGATGCGTCAAAGGCCTTCGTAGAATATAATGAATGGACAATAGATCCGGAAGGGGAGATATATCAGTATATACTCCAGTTGTTTTCACATAATTATTCACAGGCGGCGGCAAAGAAGGCGCGTTTTGCAGAGGATTCTTTTTTGGCGCAGATCACACCCACAGAGGCGGAATCATTTGATGCCTTTGTGGATGTGATAGGCGATGAGATGCATGAGCTTTTAAAGGATGCATATGGCATGCAGCCGGGCAGCGGACTTTTCGTGTTCGCTACCGTGGATGAACAGCCTGTCATCGCATTTTTCAAGCTCAATTATCAGAGCCGTTTCGCCTGTGAAAAGCGGGATGGCAAGGTGGTGTGGGCAAAGGACGGAAGGCTTCTTCCGGCGCATACCCAGAAAGAATATGATTACTTTTACATAAATGTATTTGAACGTAAGGTCTGGATGTCGGATATGCGCTGTATGCTGGATGGTGAGAGCATCAATTACATGGAGGAGCGCGTATTAAAGGTAAGTCTCGATAAATCCGAGAAGGAGACCGTTCAGGTATTCCAGGATGCGGTGATGGATACGATCAGGGAATGTTATGCTGATGAGGCACCCAGAAAGCTCTTTGAGTACCGTAAGGAAGTAGCCGAAGATGCAAAGGAGAAGGGAGAGATCAATCCCGTGCGCATACCGCAGCGCATTTTTGCCGATAACGAGAAGGCTCAGGAGCGTTATGAGGAAAAGACCCAGGATCTGGAGATAAAGGATACTCCTGTATTTGTCAGCCCTCAGACGAGAAGAGCTCTGGTAAAAAAACAGAAGATCGTTACCCAGAACGGCATAGAGATCTTAGTGCCCATTGAATATCTGGATGATAAGAATGTATTTGAGTACAAGCAGGAAAACGGCATGGTAAATATCTATATACATGACGTTAACGGAACATTAAAGTAAGCGGCATTCATCTATGACAGATATATGAGTATCTGTTGAGTTTAGGAGCTTTCGGAGGGGGAAGATGAAAGCGACAAAGAATATCCGGCGATATATAGATGATCAGAAGCGCCTTGAAGACAGGCTTTTTTCGGTTGTTTTGATGGTTGGTGTAGTTATCGTCTGGGTATCGATGGTCGTAACCTTTATAGAAAAGCTTGGACCGGGGGCTAATGTCGGCCCGATAGCGTCTGCAGTTATGCTGGTGATCGTTATCATCGTTGCATACAAACTCAAGAAGATGGATCTGGCCAGGCTGATGCTGTGTTATATACTGAATTGTCTGGTGATCCCATTAGCCTTCTTTTCGTGCGGCGGGATCGATTCGGGCATGCCGCTTTATATGCTGGCCGGATTATTCCTTGTAGTGCCTGTTCTTAAAGGCGCAAAGAGGATAGTATGCATAATAGTTTCTTTTGCAGTTGATATCGGCAGCATCATCGTGTCATATTTGATCAGACCCGCTGCGGCTGATCTAGAAGTTGAAGGCGGCAGTTTTTTTGCGCAGCTGACTCCTGAAGCCAGAACTGCAGACATGATCTGTTCTATCATACTTATCGGTCTGTATATAGTCATAACAACAACGCTTATCATGGACGCTTATCAGAAGGAGAGGGAGAGCACGGAAGAGCTTCTTATGAAACTTGATGAGCTTTCCAGCAAAGATGAGCTGACAGGGCTTTATAACAGGCGCGGTTTTCTGAGCTTCCTTGAGCAGACGCCTGTAAAGGATGATGAAAGATATTATCTTTGCATGATAGATATCGATCATTTTAAAAGGCTCAATGATACTTACGGGCATTTCTTTGGCAACGCCGTATTAAGGCAGCTGGCCACGCTTATGACGGATGAAGTTGATGAAGATAATAATGAGATAGTGGTAAGATACGGCGGTGAGGAATTCCTGATCATAATCAGGGCAAACGGAAAAGAGGAAGCCTACAGAAGGATAGACAGGATCAGGACCAAATTTGTGGATGTCAGGTGGGATAAGGATCCGGATCTGCTTACTTCCTTCAGCGCAGGGCTGGTGCGCTGCTCAAGATTCGGCGCCACTTCAGAAGCTATTGATTATGCCGATAAGCTTTTATACACGGCCAAGGAAAACGGCCGTAATCTTATAAGAATGTAAGTATAATATTTATTAGTCCAGTATATCCCGGGGATTATCCCCGCTATTAAGAAATTCAGCCCTTGGAAGATCTTCTTTCAGGGGCAGTTTTTTCTGGTTAGTAAGTCCGAAGGAGTTCATGCCTTCATGTATATCCGCTGCCCTTTGGGCGCAATCAAAAAGATTGCCGTCAAGCCATGAGAAGTCGATCACGCCACGGGAGAAGGTTTTGTCCATAGCGGCGCGTGAGAGTTTAAATGTCCTGTTAATGCCGGGGATCCTTATGCTTCCGCTTTTTCCAAGGTCGTCGGAGTAACCCTGCGTAACAATATTCATTTCATAATAAGTCGAGCCGTCGGAGTTGTGTTTTTCATCAACCTTGATATCTAAGGATCCGTTGTAGCGGGCATAGGTTTCCTGGAGTATGTTGGATATCTCTACGTAGTCCTTTATTTCTCTAAGCTCATCTACCAGTGCTTTAAGTTCTTTATCTTCTGATATCAGAGCAGCGTTTTCGTGGAGCATCATACGTTCGCGCATGGGACCGAAAATCCCGCGTGTGGAAAAAATGCTGTAGAGCAGCGATATTATGCCTGTTGGCATAAAGATATAGATAAGAGGCAGGATATGCAGTCTTAAGCTGAGAAAGCCTAAGCACATCAAAAGCCCGCTCAGCATGTAATCCCAGAAACGGTTATCGCTGTGCTTGAGCATGGGAGTGTACTGCGAACGGAAATGTTCGATCTCCGTGATCGCTTTATCGATATCTTCGCTTTTATTTTTGCTGTAGATCAGTTCGGTTTTCATAATGGCAGTCAGCTGTTATCCTTTC
>CADAHD010000303.1 GCA_902787595.1 uncultured Lachnospiraceae bacterium | reverse complement strand
GTATTCTCCTCATATGCATCTTCTATCTCGTCCTTTGTCAGCACGCGAAGGCAGGGTATGGAGCCGTAAAAATAATCGGCATGCGTTGTACCGTAGCAGGGAATATCTCTTCCTGCCTGAGCCCAGCTTGTTGCATAAGGTGAATGGGTATGCACCACGCCGCCGATATTCGGAAATGCGCGATATAATTCCAGATGTGTGGGCGTATCCGAAGAAGGATTAAGCCTGCCTTCAACTCTTTCACCGCTCTTAAGATCGAGCACAACCATATCTTCAGGCTTCATGATCTCGTAATCAACACCCGAAGGTTTGATGACTACCAATCCCTTCTCACGATCGATCCCGCTTACATTGCCCCAGGTAAACGTTACCAGATTATACTTGGGTAGCAGCATATTCGCTTCATAAACTTCTTTCTTTAATTCTTCCAGCATCTTATTATCAACCTACGCTTTCTACTGCTGCCTTTTCTACAGCCAGTGCTTTTTTGTAATCCTCAAGGAAGGCACTGAAGCCTTCTATATCAGCCTTGTCAGCCATCAAAGTTTCTATCTTTGCAGATGCAAATACTTTCTTATCGAGATAATCTTCAAGAGTTTCATCCGCTTTCTTATTGATAAGATAAGCAGCCAGCAGAGCCATTCCGTAAGGGCCGCCTTCGCCAGCGCTTTCCATAACGGATACGGCGGTGCCGGTTGCAGCGGACAGTATCATCTGGCCCACGCCGGGCGTTTTGAAATATCCGCCGTGTCCCATCAGTGAAGCGATCTCAACCTTCTCCTGTTTGGTAAGTATCTCCATGCCTATCGCAAGCGTTGCCATAGCCGACATCAGATTTGCGCGCATAAAGTTTGCAAGTGAAAGCTTTGCATCCTGTTTGCGAATGAAGATCGGACGGCCGCTGTCAAGTTTTGTCACACCTTCACCGGAAATATAATTGAAAGGTATCAGTCCGCCGGCATCCTTATCACCTTCCAGCGCAGACTTAAACAGTGTGGTATAAAGATCGTTTGTAGAAATATCTACGCCTGCCGCTTTTGCAAAATCCTTAAACAATCCGGCCCAGGCGTTTATATCGGAAGTACAGTTATTGCAATGTACCATTGCAACCGGAAGACCGGAAGGCGTTGTTACCATATCCAGCTCCTCATGCAGTCCCACGGGTTTCTCCAGAACTACCATCGCAAAGTCGGAGGTTCCTGCAGATACATTACCCGTCTTTACGCGCACGGCATTTGTTGCCACCATACCGGTACCGGCGTCACCCTCACAGGGCGCGCAGGGAATGCCGCTCTTAAGCCTGCCTGAAGGATCAAGGAATTTAGCGCCTTCTTCGCTGAGCTTTCCGGCATCATCTCCGGCTTTCAGTACCTTGGGCAGTACATCTTTAAGTCTCCAGTCATAATAGTCGTCTATCAATGCATCAAATTTTACCACCATGTCATGATCATAATCCATGGTGTATGAATCGATGGGGAACATACCCGATGCCTCACCGACGCCCATCACATTCTCACCTGTAAGGCGATAGTGTATATAGCCTGCCAGCGTGGTCAGATGCGCCAGTCTGGGAAGATGCTCTTCCTTGTTCAGCACCGCCTGATAAAGGTGGGCTATACTCCAGCGCTGGGGAATATTAAAACCAAAGAGTCCGGTGAGCTTCTCAGCCGCCTCGCCTGTGATCGTATTTCTCCAGGTACGGAATTCCGCCAGCTGATTCCAGTCCTTATCAAAGGGAAGATAACCGTGCATCATTGCGGATACGCCTATTGCGCCTACAGTATTGAGCTCGATGCCGTATTCGATCTTAACATTTGCAGCCAGATCCGCATAGCAGGTCTGAATGCCTTTTATGATATCGTCCTCCATATGATAAGTCCAAATGCCGTTCTCCAGCCTGTTCTCCCAGGTAAACTCACCTGCGGCTATGGGCATATGCTTATCATCTATAAGACATGCCTTGATACGTGTGCTGCCCAGCTCTATACCCAGAGCTGTGTGGCCGCTTTCAATAGCGCTTTTTATCTGTTCCTTGTCCATTTTGTTCCTCCTCATTATTTACCGCTGCTTTCATAGCAGGCTTTCGACATTTACCACTTTTTCTTTGGGCACGCCGCTTTGCGGGCCGCCGCTCTCAGTTCTACAAAACAGCCGCAGGCCAGGCAGGTTCCCTGATTTAATCTGTCGCATTCTTCACATATCGTAAGACGCTGCGCATACAGCTCATCCGGAGCTTTCATCTCTTCGTCCATCCAGTCCAGCTCCTTTTTGATAAGCTCGTGATATTTATCCTCGTCAAAATCTTTCAGCAGGCATTTCCTGCAATATCTCTGCTCTTCCACTGCGGATATCAGATCTCTGCGATGATATGCATTACGCTGTTCTTAGGTATGCTGAAGCTTATCTTTCCGTCATTTGCCTTTACGGCATCAAAAGCTTTCTTGATAACCTTCTCCGGATCATCAAAGGTATTGTGATCATGCATTTCTCCGCCTACTATCTCGGCGCTAACGCTCTTGATCTCTGTTTCTGCAAGAACTGCTTCGATATCGTAATCCTTTTCTGCAGAGAGATTTACAAGAGTGATATGCAGCTTTCCGTCTTTGCCAAGAGATACGCTCTCATGCAGCGCAGGAACCTTGAAATCATTCTCGATGCCTATGGTCTCGTTTTCGATATAGCTGTCAACCAGCTCAGCATCCTGATGAGCCTTATACATATCAAATACATGATAGGTGGGAGTCTTGATCATCTTATCGCCTTCGGTAAGGATCACCGACTGCAGCACATTGCAAAGCTGCGCGATGTTCGCCATCTTTACGCGGTCGCAATGCTTGTTAAAGATATTTAAATTAATGCCGGCTACTACCGCATCACGGATGGTATTCTGCTGATATAAAAATCCGGGGTTGGTACCGGGCTCAACATCATACCAGGTGCCCCACTCATCAACTATAAGTCCTACCTGATGCTTTTTATCATGCTTATCCATGATCGCCGTTGTGCGGCTTATCAGTTCGTCCATGAATAAAGTCTTTTTAAGGGTCTTGTACCAGAACTTCTCATCAAAATCCACTGCGCCGCCCTTAGTCTCCCAGGTATCGGGAACAGTGTAATAGTGCAGTGACAGACCATCCATGAAACCATGGAACTGTTCGGGCGACCTGAAGCAGGTCTTCATCACTACATCGGTCCACTCATAATCATCGGCGTTTGAGCCGCATGCTATCTTAAATATGGGTTTCTTGGGATCATAGTTGCGGACATAAGTCTGATAACGTCTGTACAGATTTCCGTAATACTC
>CADAHD010000302.1 GCA_902787595.1 uncultured Lachnospiraceae bacterium | reverse complement strand
GGCTATCCCATCACGGATGTTATCTTTGGCGGTGAAGTCAGTAAATTGTATGATGGAGCTTTTGCGGATGTCACATCCATACAGCGTGTAGTGTTTTCGGGTGATATTACATACATAGCGCACGAGTCATTTATGGGATGTACATCACTCACATCGCTTACATTCGAAAAAGGCAGCGGACATCTGGACATATGTGACAAGGCATTTAAGGGCTGCACCAGACTCAATAACGTGACCATACCAAAGAGAGTGGGAAAACAGGTCGGCAGCGGAGGAGATACTTTTGTCGGAGCTTCGGCTCTTACCAATATCAGCATTCCTTCATCTGTTACAGCGATAGGGGATGGTGCATTTGAGGCCTGCAGCAGTCTTAAGGCGTTTACATTTCCTGCGAACGTAAAGAGCATAGGTGAAAGCGCTTTTGCAGGAACGGCGTTCAGTTCATTTATCATACCGGGAACCGTTACCGCTATCGGAAGCTGGGCGTTTGAGGATTGCAGGGAGCTTAAATCTGTCGGCTTTGAAAAAGGCAGCAGTACGCTTGAGATGGCAGATGGTATATTTAAAAACTGCGTAAAACTTGAGAGTATTACTCTTCCTAAGCGGATCGGCAAGTCGCTCGGGAGTGAAACGGATTATTATTCGATATTTACAGGCTGTACGAGTCTTACGACAGCCGCGCTGGAAGATGGGATCACTTATGTGCCTAAGAATGCATTTGCATTTGCACCGGCGCTTAAATATGTGATCATACCTTCATCAGTAAAGACTATAGGTGATAACGCCTTTAACGGATGTGTAAGGCTTGGCACGATAACACTGCCTAATAATCTTACCGCGTTGGGGCAACACGCTTTTGATGGATGCACTTCGCTTACAGGCATCACTATCCCCAATAAGGTAAAAAAAATACCCGATTACTGCTTCTTTGGATGCAGCGTCCTTTCGGAGATAAGACTTCCGGACAGCATAACAGAGGTAGGGCATCGTTCTTTTGACGAGTGCATTTCTATAGAGACAGTATACTGCAGCAAGGATAAGTCGAAGATCAAAATAGGAGAGTTAAATGATCATCTTAAAAATGCGCAGTGGATCAAGGTTGTAAAGAGAGGTAAGGAAGAGCCCAAGACAGGCGTGATCACGCTTGACGGGGTTGCGGTCAACTCGCTGAAGGCTGCTTTTAAGCAGATGAAAGACAAGGATAAAGATTACAAAATTGTGCTGGGCAGTGATGTTAAAGGCGAGAAGAACTTAACGATACCCAAAACGGCCAAGTCGGTTACGATCGATGGTAACGGTCATATTGTAGAGATAATCGGGAATAAGTTTACTTCAAATACAACACTGACATTGTACAATGTAAAATTCCGCACTGCTGATAAGAAAGGGACGCCTTCCAAGTTCAGCCTTAATGTAAAGAAGGACCTGACAATAAGTTCCGGTGTGGTATTTGAAACCAAAAGCACATCGGTAAAGTCCGGCGGCGCGATCTCTGTAGCTGGTTTGCTTACAGCCTTGAATATAAGCTGTAAGGATCTTATGATAAGCGGCGCAGTTGAGGCACTGAAGGATTGCAGGATAAGTATAAAGAATAAGCTGCACGGAGACGGAACTATTGTATTGTATGACGGATTTAAGCCTATAAATCTGGGCGGCAGCGCAGAAGGAAATATTCAGTTCGCCGGTCCGAAACAGGCAATTGGAACACCGATACTTAAGGCTTCCGCTAAGAAGATAAGCGAAGAAGCATTAAAGACGGTATTTGGGGTGAGCGCTGTAAATTCATCTGCTATAAGCGCACATCTGTATTATTATAACGGTAAGGCGTGCATCTTCTCCGATGCTATAGTATTTAACGGAAAAACCTACGGCGTATGGAAAAGCGCTGTAGCGGATATGAACGCTGCACAAAAGGCTGCAAAGAAGGCAAAGACAAAGGCAAGCTTCAGTGTTACCCTGAAAGATGACGTAAACCTGATGGGTAAGTTCCTGCTGCCTGCAAAAGGATATCAGAGCATTACCATAGACGGCGCAGGACATAAAATGATATTTACAAGCGATATCACTCTCACCGGAGATACCGCGTTCAAAAATGTGGCGCTTACAAAGGTTAACAGGAAAGGCGAAAAGGTTACGGGCAAGGTAAAGAAGGGCAAGTTTAATTACAGCGGTCCCGAAAGTTTTTGATAATCTCAAACGGCCGGCGGTGATACTTCAGACTACGAAAAATACTTGACTTGATGAAAGGATAAAAGTAGAGTAAATATAGCAGCTGCTGCAGCATCACCGTCAGACGAGGGGGTTCTATGGATTATAAAAAGATCATAGCGGATTTTTCACAGAGAAAAGCCGGAGAGTTCATAATCTCGGATATGTCCGGGAAGGTTGTTTACAGAAACAACGTAGAAAAGTTTACCACGGAACAGTGGTACTTCTGGTGCAGCATCAATCTGGATATGGCCGGTTTTTCCGGGGATGTTTCCTGGGAAATATCAGACGCGGCGACAGACTCCTATTACAGTGTAAGATCAGTGGCGGGATTCTGGGAAAATACCGGATATATTCTTCATCATATCTACAATGTCAGCGATTTTATGGGGCTCTTGCGCGATGTCTCGGATTATCTGAGGGACTGGAGGCTCATAAGCGCTTTTCAGGCTTCTCTGCTTGAGATGATGACCGGAGGCTGTCAGCAGTGCCTTCCGGTTCTTATGAAGAATCTGGAACTGGATGCAGTTGTGCTTTATATAGGTCGGGAAAAGTACACCGAGCGTTTTTTGATGAGAAAGGGTGATGCGCAGCCGGAAGAGGCTCATCGTCATCCGGAAAATGAATTTGATACGCCGCGTTCAGCAGCAGCACAGCTTCCGGAGCTGGAGGGGAAGAACTTTATCTGCTTTATGAATGAGAAAGCGGCTGATAATACCAGGTTTGCGCTTTACATGAGCAAAGAAGGCGAAGAGACGGATGATTCCTATCAGGTCTATTATGAGATGCTTAGGCTCTTTCTTGAGAATACGCTGCTGCGTGAAAAGATCATTTATGAGAGTGAGCATGACAGGCTTACCGGGCTGTATAATAAAGGCAAGTACCTGTCCATGATGCAGGATTTCTTCCCGGGCTGCAGATCCATAGCGATATACAATATGGATCTGAATTACCTTAAGCGCACAAATGATAACCTGGGACATGAAGCCGGGGACGCTCTTCTTGTAAAAGCAGCCAGGAGTCTTCAGGGAGTCGAGAGGGAGAATCTCTGCGGATTCCGTATGGGCGGTGACGAATATATGCTTATCGGCTGGGATCTGAGCGAAGAAGAAGCAAACGGCATTAAAGAAGAGTGGGAAGAAGTGCTGGAGCAGATCAATGCGATGCCTGCCGAAGACGATCCTTTCCCCGATCTTGAATGCGTAGTGGCCTGCGGCCTGGCTTACGGCAGCGGGGATTACGATCTGAAGGAGCTTTTAAAGCTTGCGGATGAGCGCATGTATAAGAACAAAGTGGCCATCAAGCTCAGCCGCGGTGAGGATCCCAATTCAAGACTGTAAATGCTGAAGTGAAAAAGTAAATTCCACTTTGTTCTGAGTAAAAGTAGAGT
>CADAHD010000301.1 GCA_902787595.1 uncultured Lachnospiraceae bacterium | reverse complement strand
GAGAGGTTCAGCCGTTTCGGTCTGCCCATACACTTTACCGAGAACACTCTCGTTTCCGGCGATCTTATCCCCGGATATATAGAGGATCTGAATGACTGGCAGGTCGAGACCTGGCCCAGCACTCCCGAAGGCGAAGAACGCCAGGCAAATGAGATGAAGGAAATGTACACCACCCTCTTTGAACATCCCCTGGTAGAGGCCATAACCACCTGGGATTTCAATGACGGCTGCTGGCTTAAAGCTCCTTCAGGCTTTGTACATGAAGACAACAGTTTAAAGCCTTCCTACCACATGATGAAAAAGCTCATTCACGAAACCTGGGAAACTCACGAAGATCTCATCACAGATGCCGACGGCTATATCAATCTTAAAGGCTTCAAGGGCGGATATAAACTGAGCGCAGGCGATAAGAGCGCAAGCTTTGAACTTAATGAAAATTCAGAGATAACAGTAAAGCTTTCCTGAAAACAAGAACCCCACCGGATCAAACCGGTGGGGTATTTTTTTACCATGTCTTGAAATAAGTTTCATCTGAAAGCCTCTGCGGTGAACAGGTCATAATCCTCTCCTGCTTTGAGCGATACTTCCTCTGTGTAGTCCTTATTATATCTTATCCTGCAATCACCGTCTATAGCAGCATATATATGCACGGAGCTCATCCTGCCGTTGCGCCAGTTAATATCTACTATAAATCCGCCCTTTGCCCGCAGTCCCTTTACGCTGCCTTCCCTCCACTGCGCAGGCAGAGCGGGAAGCAGCTTGATCTCTCCGTCCGTGCACTGTAAAAGAGCTTCCGCTATGGCAGCGGTGCCGCCAAAGTTTCCGTCTATCTGGAAAGGCGGATGGTTATCGAACATATTGGGATTAGTGGATACGGCCAGGAGTTTTTGCAGGTTTTCATATACCTTATCCGCATCATGAAGCCTTGCCCACATATTCGCTATCCAAGCGCGGCTCCAGCCCGTATGTCCGCCTCCGTGCGAGAGCCGGCGGTTAAGAGTAGCCCTGGCTGCCTGTGCAAGCTCCGGCGTCTTCTGCGGCGTGATAAGCTCGGCCGGATGCAGGGCAAAAAGCTGCGATATATGTCTGTGCCCTATCTCCACCTCGTCATAATCCACTGCCCATTCTTTAATCTGCCCGTATTGTCCTGTCTCGGGAAGCGGCATGCGTTTCATCATCTCTTCCAGCTGCTCAGCCAGCTCCTTATCCGTATCCAGCAGTCTGCTGCATTCACATACTGCCGTAAAAAGGCATCTTAATATCTGTGAATCCATGGAAGGGCCTATGCACATGCGTCCCTCCGTGCCATCGGGAAGACGATAGGTATTCTCGGGTGATACCGAAGGACAGGTCACCAGTCTTCCTTTTTCGTCCTCCGTAAGATAATCGATAAAGAATTCTGCCGCACCCTTTATCAGATGATATTTTTCTTTAAGAAAATCAAGATCCCTGTTATACAGGAAATGCTCATATACATGAAGCGCCAGCCAGGCTCCGCCCATAGGCCATATCGTGGCAGGTATCCATTTATCCTGCGGAGCGCAGTCACCCCAGATATCGGTATTATGGTGGCATACATAACCGCGTTCAATACCGTACATCTCTTTTGCCATAACGCTGCCGTTTTTTGCTATGCGCTCGAGCAATTCAAAAAGCGGTTCATGGCATTCCGCCAGATTGCAGCTCTCCGCAGGCCAGTAATTCATCTCCGCATTGATGTTAACGGTGAACTTGCTTCCCCAGGCCGGCCACATGCTGTCATTCCATATTCCCTGCAGATTAAGAGGCTGGCTTCCTCTTCTGCTGCCGCTTATCATCAGATAGCGCCCAAAATTGAAATACAGCTCCATCAGTTTATTGTCAGGATGTTCGCTGATCTTTTTCAGTCTCTCATCCGTTGTCAGCTCGCTATTGCCTTCGCTGTTGTCATTTAATTCAAGCTTTACGCGGTCATATAATCCGTGATAGTCCGCTGCATGCGCTTTTCTCAGCTCATCATAGCTTTTGGACAGAGCGCTCTCCACATCTCTGGCAGCGCGCGCGGCATGATCCTCACAATAAAAGCTGCTCCTGGCGCCTAAAGCTATAAGCGCTTCATCCGCAGCCTCTATCCTGATGCTGTTGCCTATGCTCCTCATTTTTCCGCCATGATTGACAGCTCTTAACGCCGCCGTAAAGAATATCCCGTCCTTTGAGCCGGTACCGCCGGAATATATGATATTTCCGTTTTTGTCCGGCCTGCAGTCGTCAAAATAATCATCCCTTCCGCCTATGTCTACAGCACATGAAAGCTTTCCGGGAACGGAGGCCTTAAGATATATCAGCATAACGTTATCAGGCGCGGAAACAAACACCTCGCGTCTGAATGCTGTTCCTTCATACTCATATTCAACAGCCGCCAATGCCTCTTCAAGATCCAGGCTCCTTTTATAGCCGCTGACCTTATCCTCGGCATGCTCAAAGCTTATGCTCAGATCCCCAAGAGGCATATAGTGTCTGCTGTTTACGGGAACTCCGGCCATCTTATCCATAGCCAGGCTCTCTGCCTTTGCTATGTTTCCAGCCTTTATCAGTTCCCGCACTTCCTTAAACCCTTCTTTTGCATCAGGGTTAGCGCGATGTCTGAGAGAGCCGGACCATATAGAATCCTCATTGAGCCCTATCTTTTCCTTTGTGATGCCGCCGTAAACCATGCCGCCTATGCGTCCGTTTCCGACAGGCAGGGCATTATTGAAATCCTCTGCCGGCTTTGTATATATCAATACATTATCATTCATACAGATATACCCTCTCATACACCGCGTTTTAATTTACTCTGCTTATTCTTCAACAAATATGGGTTTGCGGTCTGCCATCCATTTGTCAAAGATGTTCTTCTTGATGTTGAACTTAACAGTTGCCACTCCACCAAAGTTGCCTTTACCGCGCAGCACTACCGTTGCAACACCAACATTCACATTATTGCTGTAAGAAACTATTTCGTAATCGTTCTCGCCCACTATCATCTTTGTGAATCTGATGTCGCTCTTCTTAAGCTCTACAGCCGATCCGGTATAGTACTGATCTGCGATAGTTATCTTAGCCTTGGTGATGTCGCTCTTGCAGATCTTATATCTGATACGGAAGTATCCGGTATAATTGCCTATGCCTTTTACGGATGCGTGAAGCACTGTTCCCTCATCCGGGATATCTTTAGGCCCTACCTGCTCTCCTGCCTTACGGAACTCCTGCTTCGTCTGGCCTGATACATTTACATAGCAGTTCTCATCATAGCGATAGAAAATAGCCTTATCATAATCAGTGCCTGCCTTAAGCTTCTTGCCGCTGGTATCGGTGTACTCTTATAAGCGCCCGGCTTAGCAACATAAACCTTATCGGGAACGTTACCGTTAAGCATGCCTATATTGGAAGGCTCTATAGTATAACGGTATTCTTCCGTCTTGTCCTTAAATGAGCCTTTTCCCGTTATCACAACAGCAGGCATCTTCTTGGTCTTCTCGTTTGTAACTGCCTTATTGTTCTTATAGGTCAGGGTATAATCCACGCCTTCCTTAAGCTCATGGAACTCGTCATTAACAACGTATCCGATGTAAACGTAAGGCTTTGCACCCTTCTTCTCGTAGGTGGCAGTCTCTGTGATGAATGTATATTCCTTCAGGTTTTTGATGCTCACCTTGTTGATCTTGAATTTTAAGGATATCTTGCCCTTATAGCCTGCGCCTTCAAGACCGGTGATCACGATGGATCCAGTTCCGGCTTTATTGCAGTTCTTATAGGTGACCAGATAATCAATGCCTTCTTCAAGCACTATATTGTTATCCGAAACAGGACGTACAACGGGAACCGGATAAATTCCGTCGGGATCATAATCCATAGGCCTGGTGATCATGTCCTTATTGGACACGGTTACAACCTTGGAGAAGTTTGCAAGCTTCTTTGCCGGAGTAAGGCCGCTGCTCTTCTCGGCAACGGTAAAGCTTCGTCTGGAAGCTCCGGTAAAGTTGCCGATACCCTCAAGGAGGATATCATATTCGCCTGCCGCATTGATAGCATTTACGCTTACCGTATTACCTTCTTTATCATACTGCTCGATACCGGTGATCTTATAATCCTTATCCTTTACAAGAGCCTTGCCATTGAAGGAAAGCTTAACCTTGGGATCTACCGGCTTATTGTTATAAACAACACCGCTCTTGGTCTGTGTAGCCTCCGAAAGCTCTCTTGCCTTAATGGTAAAGAATCTCTCTTTTTTGCCCTGGTAATTGCCTTTGAAAGTAAATATAGCCTGGGCTTCCTTGCCGGCGTTTACATTATTCTTATAAGAAATTGTATAATCTTTTTTGTTAGTAAGCAGTGTGGTATTGTAGTAAACCCTGAAGCTGTCGGGAGTCAGTTTCTTTCCGGTATATTCAACCTCGGGCATTGAAGCCTCGGAGATCCAGAAACCTGCGGGAACATCTTCTGCAGATTCAAACTGGCCCCTGTCGATCACAGCAACATCTCCCCAGCTTCTCTCTTCCATGAAGAATATCCATTCTCCGTATTCGCTGAGCTTGAAGTTCTCTTTTCCTTCTTTGTCATCTGCCTTCTTTACCGCTACCGCGCGAAGATAAGCATTCTGGCTTATGGTCACATGGTCCGAATAATGTGTGAAGTACTTGTTTTCTCCTTCTTCGGGTCCCTTGGAAGGGTCATACTCTGCTTTGCTCTTTATCCTGTCCTCTTCAGTCGGATAAGAAATAACAGCCTGACCGGTCTCCTCATCACCCTCCCATTCGATCTTTGCCCAGAAAGTCACATAATAGATGTCTGTATCGGGAGTAGCGCAGTATAATCTTACATCCGTAGGTCTGTCGATAACTCCATTATAGTTAAAGATCTCCACATCACAGACCTCATCCACGCCTTCAACCTCCAGGACCATGGAATCCTTTACCTTGTTATAATCATCCGTAGGATATACCCAAACCTTGGTGATACCTGCGCTGGCTCCTCTTGCCATCCAGGGCTGGTCTTTCTTTTTGGGTGCTTCGATGTGCACTATTGCATCATTTTCGGATTTAATGGTAAAGCTTGTATCATCTGCATCCTTGGGCAGTACCACAACGTTAAAGCTGGCGCTTCCATCCAGTTTCAGCTTAATGTCATTGCCGCTGACTATAAGATCGTCACAGGGAGTTACAAGACTTATGCTGACGGATTTTACATGGATGATAACATGGATATTATAATCAAAAGTATATTCCACATTTGCGCATTTCTGCTTGGCTGTGATCTTAAAGTTCGTTCCTTCAGCGCACTTTGCAGTGATCTTGCCGTTGGATATGGAAGCCAGAGCCTTATCATAAGTCCAGGTCGCAGCAGGACAAACAATGGGGAGCTTTGCCTTTTCGGGCTTGTGCTCCGTGGAGATGATATATCCCGTAAAGGTAGGCAGAGCCTTGGGAACATTGGTATCCACATTTATCTTGCTGTTGCTGGGAAGGCTGGCTGTCACGCCGGTCTCTTTGATATACTTGTCGTTGATCTTGATGGTATAGGTAACATTTTCGTTCTTTGCCGCGCGGTCAGCCAGATTGGTGGTCGCATTCGTAAGCTCCAGAGCCCAGTAATGGGTTCCTTCAAATACCACATGTCCCACTGCCATATAAGTATATCCTGTGCTTATAAGTGCATTTGCCGAAGCGCTCTTAAAGAATTCGTAAGCTTCTGCGCCTGTCTTGCCGTCGCGGATAAGGATCTCTTTTCTGGCCTTTCCTTCTGCATTTACATTGCTGCTGTAAATGGTATCGAAGCTCGATCCGTCAGGACGGTTGTTTGAATAATAGATAGCAGCTTCAGCAGCACGCTGGCATGCCTTTTCCTCAAGGCCGTTGTCATAGGTAAAGCGGGCTACCGCTCTTCCGTCACGTGCCTTATTTATGGAAGCAGCTGCCTTACGGCCTTCGGTCTGATCCACACGCATAACGAACTGGAGCTCCGAATACGAATCATTTACATCGATCTCTTCCTCAATCTCCACATCGGAGCTGCAGCGGGCATCTTCATAATCACCCTGCTGCTCTTCAACAGGCTCCTCGTCTGCATCATCGGGAACAGTCACTTCCTCTTCGGGAACGGTCGCCTCATCCTCCGAGACGCCTTCTTCGGAAGTCTCCTCTTCGGCAGCCTCATCCTCTGAGACGGCTGCATCTTCCGATACCGCTTCATCCGCAGATACTGCCGCATCATCCTCAGAAGCAACAGCATCGTCGGAAGATACCGCAGTATCATCCTGTGTCACTTCAATATCAGCTGCATACACCGATGCCGCAGGGAACAGTTCGCCGCAGCACAATGTAAGTATCAGGATCCAGCTGATAATGTTACGTAAGCGTTTCATTTACATTTTTCCTCCTTTAAATATTTTAAATGTTTGCAAAATGTTATTATAACACACTTTGTCAATCTAAAGTCCAACACATTAGCATTGTCCGTTATTCGTTGTTGGTGCCAAACAGATCGAAGAGCGAGATCTGGTTGGAACTGGTCATATTGCCAAGTATCCCCAGTCTGTCCATGGTCTGGTCTCCATAACGGTCTGCGAGGTCTTCGTTCTCTGCATGAAGTCGTCCTTTGACAGGAACTCGCCTCTGGCCGCAGCATCCTCTATCAGCTCGGCGTTCTTATCTCCCAGGCCGGATATGGATGTAAAGGAAGGCATTATCTTTCCGTCCACGATCTGGAAATACGAAGCCTTTGCCTTATAAAGATCTATCGTGGTGAACTCAAAACCGCGGGCGTACATCTCCTGCACGATGCGCATGTCATCATAGGTTTCCTTATCCTTCGGCGAAGCTGTCTTATCATTGATCATCGCCTTGATAATGGCCATATGCTCTTCCAGTCTGGCCTTGCCCAGACACATCAGCTCATAATCAAAAGCTGAAGCTCTTATAGAGAAATAAGCGCAGTAATAAGCCAGAGGATAGTTTATCTTGCAATATGCAATACGCCACGCCATCATAACATAGGCTGCTGCGTGTGCCTTGGGGAACATGTATTTTATCTTCTCACAGGAGCCGATATACCATTCCGGTACATCATGGGCTATCATCTCTTCCTTCCATGCAGCCCATTGGTCATCCATCTTATGGGAGGCAACTTTGCCCTTACGGACCGCCTCCATAATATTGAATGCCATGGAACTCTCAACGCCTTTAAGTATCAGGTAGGTCATTATATCGTCACGGGTACATACCGCCGTTGCAATGGTAGCCACGCCGCTCAGGATCAGGTCTTTTGCATTTCCCAGCCACACATCCGTACCATGTGAAAGCCCCGATATACGCACCAGATCCGCGAAGCTCTTGGGCTGGGCGTCAATAAGCATCTGCATGGCGAAATCCGTACCGAATTCCGGTATACCCAACGCTCCCAGCTGGGTACCTCCTATATCATCCGGAGTTATCCCCAGAGCCGAAGTATTCTGGAAAAGGCTCATAACGCCCTTATCATCCAGAGGTATGGTCAGCGGGTCGATCCCGGTGATATCCTGAAGCATACGTATCATGGTAGGATCATCATGCCCCAGTATATCCAGCTTTAACAGGTTGTGGTCTATCGAGTGGTAATCAAAATGCGTGGTGATTATATCTGTTTCCAGATCGTTTGCCGGATGCTGCACCGGTGTAAATGAATTGATGTCTTCTCCCACCGGCAGCACGACTATACCACCGGGATGCTGTCCCGTGGTACGCCGTATACCCACGATATTGGGAACCATACGCTCCACTTCAACGTCACGTTTGATGATATTGTTCTCACGGAAATAATTCTTTATATAACCGAAAGCAGTCTTATCCGCCACGGTGCCGATGGTCCCGGCACGGTATGTCTGGCCCGCGCCGAAGATAACCTCCGTGTACTTATGCGCTTTTGACTGATACTCACCGGAGAAGTTAAGGTCTATATCCGGCTCCTTATCGCCCTTAAAGCCAAGGAAGGTCTCGAAAGGTATATCAAAGCCGTCCTTTTTAAGCCAGGCCCCGCATTTGGGACACTGCTTTGAAGGCATATCGCAGCCTGCGGTACCGGCGTAGGCTTTTACCTCGGGTGAATCAAAATCACTGTAGTGACACTCCGGACAGTAATAATGGGGGGCCAGGGGATTTACCTCGGTGATACCTGCCATGGTGGCAACGAAAGAGGATCCCACCGAACCACGCGAGCCTACCAGATAACCATCCTCGACGGATTTCCAAACCAGCTTCTGCGCTATGATATACATAACGGCAAAGCCGTTGCCTATGATAGAAGTAAGCTCCCTTTCAAGCCTGTCCTCAACTATCTTGGGAAGGGGATCTCCATACATCTCATGAGCCTTGTCATAGCATATCTTCCTGAGCGTCTTATCGGAGTCTTCTATGACGGGAGGGCACTTATGGGACATATCCTGTCGCACATGTCCGCTATCAGGTTGGTGTTGGTGATGACCACTTCCTCCGCCTTATCAAAGCCCAGATACGAGAATTCATCCAGCATCTCGTCCGTAGTATGCAGGTACATGGTGGGGGCATCATTATGCGCTTTATCCACGCGCTTTCCTGCCAGTATGATGGTCCGGTATATAGCATCCTCCGGCTCTATGTAGTGCACGTCGCCCGTAGCGCAGACCGGCTTGCCGTAGATCTCTCCCAACTCAACTATGCGTTTATTAGCATTTATCAGATCTTCCCTGGTCTGTAAGGTAGGAAGCTTGGAACGCTCCAGCAGGAATTCATTATTGCCGATGGGCTGTACTTCCAGATAATCATAGAATTCCACTATGCTGGC
>CADAHD010000300.1 GCA_902787595.1 uncultured Lachnospiraceae bacterium | reverse complement strand
TCAAAGGGAACGCTGGTATCGATGGGCTCTTCATAGATGTCGTAGGTGACCTGCACGGCGTTGGCCTTATCCAGCTCCACGGGGTCGCTCAGCTTCTTGAAGACGGCGATCTTATCCACGGTGATGTTAAGCTGAATGCAAAGGATGCGCTTGATGCATGGATCAGGCCTCTTGACAGGGTATTCCCCCACATCTCCGGACAGACTGCGGCAACGGCCGTTGATTGCAGCGATAAGAAATATGACAGCATCTATGTGTGCAAGAACAAGGTTGCAAAGCCCAGGGTGTTCATTCCCGTATTCCCGGGCAGCAACTGCGAATACGACAGCGCGAGAGCATTCAAGAGAGCCGGCGCTGAGCCTGTGATAAGGATATTCAGAAATCAGAATGCGCAGGATATCAAGGATTCTGCAGAGGAATTTGCAGCCGAGATCGCCAGGGCGCAGATGATCATGTTCCCCGGCGGTTTCTCTGCCGGTGATGAGCCCGACGGAAGCGCAAAGTTCTTTGCAACAGCTTTCCGCAACGAGCGCATGAAAGAAGAAGTTGAGAAACTCTTAAATGAGAGAGACGGTCTGGTACTGGGCATCTGTAACGGATTCCAGGCTCTTATCAAGCTGGGACTGGTTCCCGAAGGAAAGATCGTAGGCCAGGATGAGAATTCACCCACGCTTACGTTCAACACCATTAACAGACATATATCAAAAATGGCCTACCTGCGCGTATGTTCAAATAAGAGCCCCTGGCTTGCAAAGGCAGCTCTTGGCGGTGTATACACTTCACCCGCTTCTCACGGTGAAGGACGTTTCGTTGCACCCGAAGATGTATACAGAAAGCTTTATGAGAACGGCCAGATAGCAACGCGTTACTGCGATCCGGACGGCAGGGTGACCATGGACGAAGAGTGGAATATCAACGGATCCATATATGCAGTCGAGGGTATTACTTCTCCCGACGGCAGGGTATTCGGCAAGATGTGCCATTCGGAGAGAAGGGACGAAGGCGTAGCCATGAATATCTATGGCGAACAGGATATGCTGATCTTTGAATCAGGCGTGGAGTATTTCAAATAAGATATGCTGATACGTGAAGAACTTGAAAAAGCCGAAAAAGAAAGACTCAGTCCTTATGCCACTCTGAGCATAAATACCAGAGGAAGGGAAAAGCCGGAGGAGCTTTGTGATATAAGACCGGTATTTGCCCGTGACAGGGACAGGATAGTGCATTCAAAGGCGTTCCGCAGGCTCAAGGATAAGACGCAGGTATTCTTAAATCCCGAAGGGGATCATTACCGTACGCGTCTTACCCATACCCTTGAGGTGTCGCAGATCGCCAGGACCATAGCCAGAGCCCTTAAGATGAACGAGGAGCTGGTGGAGGCCATAGCGCTGGGACACGATCTGGGGCATACGCCATTCGGCCATGCCGGAGAGAGGGCTTTGAACGAGGTCTGCCCCTTCGGCTTTGAACATAATGTTCAGAGCGTGCGCGTGGTGGAAGTGCTTGAGCGCGACGGAGAAGGTCTTAATCTGACGGCAGAAGTCAAGGACGGAATGCTGAATCATCAGATGAAGTCCAGACCCTTTACCCTGGAGGGGCGCATAGTGCGTTATTCAGATAAACTGGCATATATACATCATGATATGGATGATGCTATCAGGGCTAAAGTTCTTACGGATAATGATGTACCGAAGGATATAGGTGATATACTTGGGCATGCAACAAAGGAACGCTTAGATCACCTGATCCATAATATAATAGCTACCAGTCTTGACAAGGATGATATACTGATGGAGCCTGAAGTGGAACAGGCAATGCTGCGCATGAGAAAGTTCATGTTCGAGAATGTATATCAGAATCCTGTGGTAAAGGCGGAGGAATCAAAGGCGGAGTCGCTGGTAAAGACTCTGTATGAATATTACGCGAAGAATAAGGATAAGCTGCCTGTCGAATACAAGCGGCTTATGGATAAAGGGGAGAGCGCGGAACAGGTGGCCTGTGATTTCATTGCATCGATGACGGATCATTTTGCCATCACTACCTATGAGGAACTGTACATACCCAAATCTTGGCATGGCTGATAGTACAGGAGGTGTGTTTTGCCCTATTATGCTGATGAACTGATCGAAGAAGTAAGGCAGAGCACGGATATAGTACAGCTGATATCCGGCTTTGTGAATCTCAAACGCAAAGGGAGAGATTACTTCGGGCTCTGTCCTTTTCATAACGAGAAGACAGGCTCGTTTTCCGTATCGGAAAATAAGCAGATGTATTACTGCTTCGGCTGTCATGCGACGGGAAATGTATATACCTTCCTTATGAAGCACGAGAACATGAGCTTTGTGGAAGCAATACAGTATCTTGCGGAGAAATCCGGCATTAAGCTTCCCGAGGCAAATGAGAGCGAGGAAGCAAAGAAAGCCAGAAGCAGGCGTGAGCGTATATATCAGGCAAATACAGAGGCTGCAAAGTACTTTTACAGGGCACTGCGTTCTGCACAGGGAGAGCTGGGGCTTGATTATTTTAAAGGCAGGAAGCTTTCCGATGAAACGATGCAGAAGTTCGGCCTGGGCTATTCGCTTCAGTACAGTGACGATCTGACGAAGTATCTGATGAAAAACGGATACAGTATAGATGAGCTTACTGCTGCGGGCTTAAGCGTATATGATGAGAAATACGGGGCCAGGGATAAATTCTACAATCGTGTGATGTTTCCCATAATGAACGGCAGCGGGAAGGTGATAGCCTTTGGCGGACGCGTAATGGGTGAAGGCGAGCCCAAGTACTTAAATACTGCGGAAACGGAGATCTTTGAGAAAAGAAAGAATCTCTTCGGACTGAACCTGGCCAGGAGCAGCAGGGCAAAGAACTTCATACTCTGCGAAGGGTATATGGATGTAATAAGCCTGCATCAGGCGGGATTTGACCAGGCCATGGCATCGCTGGGAACGGCATTTACCATGGACCAGGCAATGATACTTAAGCGCTTCGGGCGGGATGTGCTGCTGGCTTATGACAGCGATACGGCCGGTATCAATGCGGCCCTGAAGGCCATATCGATACTGCGCAGCTGCGGATTAAACGGCAGGGTCATCAATATGCAGCCATATAAGGACCCTGATGAATTTATCAAAAACCTGGGAGCCGAAGAATATCAGAAAAGGCTTGATAAAGCCGAAAACGGATTCCTGTTTGAAGTAAGGATATTAAGAAAAGACTACGATCTTTCCGATCCGGCACAGAAGACGGCTTTTTATAACGAGATCGCCAAAAAGCTGTGCGTCTTCGAAGAAGAAATGGAGCGGGAAAACTATATAGAAGCGGTCAGTGAGGAATACGGGATACCTAAGGATGCCTTGAAGAAGCAGGTTAT
>CADAHD010000299.1 GCA_902787595.1 uncultured Lachnospiraceae bacterium | reverse complement strand
TGGTTTCAAATATCCTGTTGGCAACCCTCACAGTATTATGATCGTTCCTGATCAATCCATACATCTGCATCTTAACAAGATCTTTCTGGTCAGGATTCCAACTGATTTTCTCACCTTTCATCAGGATACTTCTTATAGCTGCCTTCAGCTCCGGATAGTTATTCAGATTCTTTGTCAGCGACTGAAACAGAGTGTTGTTTTCTGACAGAATCAGTTTTACAGCTTCATCTATTCCTCTTCCTGTCCAGGCATCAGACAATGGCATTGTCTTACTGACTCTCTCATCTATCAGCTGACAGATCCTGCTTACCAGGAAGGGATATCCGTTTGTATACTCCCGGATAGACTTTGCAATGGCTGCCGTATCCATTCCGCTGTGATGATCTGCTTCATATTCATCGAGCATCCCTTTGATACCGTCTTCTGACAAGCTCATGTCGATTGTAAAATCTGTGGCAATATTCCACGGGCTGTTCTCTTTATGATTCTCTTCCGGACGGATCTTATTCTTCAGATGCTTTACATCCGTAACGCCGGCAAGGATCACCGATTGAAATGTTGGAACCCCATCTGTATCCCGGGTGATATATCCATCCCGTAATTGCGCAAGAAAATCCAGGAATACCTGATTATTTGTAGCGCTATCAACTTCATCTATGATCAGGACTACAGGTTTCTCTGACTTGCCGCACCATCTGCGTAAGATCCTCGTCAAATCTTCAAGTTTATTATTATCGTTATTATCTGAAACAAAATCTTTGAGTTGTCCTGTTATCTCTTCCGGAATACGGATCAGACCATATTCCAGCTTATCAAATATAAGCCCGGCAAACCCCTTGCAAAACTTTTCTTCCGTCTGGAAAGATGCGTTTCCAAGTCCCTGAAAATCAATGCTTAAAACTGTGTACTCAGTCGCAAGAAAGCGTCTGAGCGCCGTAAGTGTAGTTGTCTTTCCATACTGTCTTGCACGGTTGATAGTAAAATACTTTCCATCATCCACGAGCTCCTTAATGGCTTTTACCCTTTCGGAGAGATCTACCATATAATGTTTAGACGGTATGCAAACCGCTGTCGTATTAAAAACTTTCATTGATCGACCTCACTCCATTTTCACTTACATCAGATTTTCGTATCTGTCGGAAACTTTCTTCCAGTCAAGTATTTCAAAATAAGCTTTGATGTACTCCGCGCGGAGATTTTTATATTTCAGGTAATATGCATGCTCCCAAACATCCAACGCCAGCAGTGGAGTATAGCCCTCTCCGTCCATAAACGGATTATCCTGATTAAGGGAATTCGAAACCTTAAGCTCGCCTGCGGCATTTGCGCTCAGCCACGCCCAGCCCGATCCGAACTGTCCCGCTGCCTTTTTGCTGAGCTCTTCTTTCAAAGCATCCAGGCTGCCGAACTGCTTATCGATCTGCGCAGCCAGCTTTCCTTCGGCCGCTTTTGCTGCCCTGGGTGAAAAATTAGCAAAATACAGATTGTGATTATAGAATCCGCCGCCGTTATTCCTTACTGCAGTGCGCAGCGCAGGATCCGCAATACCCTCAAGATCACCCAGCACTTCTTCTATCGGCTTATCTGCCACGCCTGCCTTTTCTGCGGCAGCATTAAGATTTGCTGTATATGCAGCATGGTGTTTGCCGTAATGAGTCTCCATTGTAAGTGTATCGATGTACGGCTCAAGATCTGCAAAGTCATAATCTAATTTAATCTGTTCAAACATAACATTTTCCTCCTTAAACATTAATTAACCGCCATGAAAGGCATGCTCACATCATCACGCCCGCTATTTTTGATAATACCATTTTTTACTTGTTTCTACAATAAAAAACGGCGCCGGATACAAGCTCCCGACACCGTTGCCGTACTTTACAGATACGTATTTTAAAGAAAATGTTATTTCATCCGACCCTCTCACAAACATCCGCCATCTTTATATTTCCGCCGAATATGTCAAGAGCCGAGCCCACGGTTACATTTACACGGCCTTTTCCCAGCCTGCGAAGGATGTCTATATCTTCCAGCGAATGGACTCCGCCCGCATAAGTCACCGGTATGCCTTCATACTCTCCCAGAAGCATTGCCACATCTTCTTCTATGCCGCTCTGCTTTCCTTCCACATCTACCGCATGGATAAGATATTCCGCGCAATAGTCTTCCAGCTGTTTTAAAAGCGCAGCTGAAAGCTTTTGATCCGTAAATTTCTGCCAGCGGTCGGTCACGATATAATATGCGCCGTCTTCCTTTCGCCTGCAGGACAGATCCAGGACCAGATGCTCACGCCCGACAGCCTCACACAGCTCTTTAAGTCGTTCATAATCTATCATCCCTTCCCTGAACACATAGGAAGTAACTATCACCTGTGAAGCTCCGGCTTCAATAAACTCGGAAGCATTATCTGAAGCTATCCCTCCGCCGACCTGCAGTCCACCGGGATATGCCTTAAGCGCCATCAGCGCCTGAGCTTTAGTCGCTTCATATTCCGCTGTGCCGCGGCGGTTTAAAAGGATCACGTGTCCGCCTTTTAACCCCTGCTCCTTATACAGGCGCGCAAAATGAGCGGCGTCCTTATCGGCGACAAAGTTTTCCTTTGCCGCCGCATCAGTAAGACTGCCGCCCACTATCTGTTTTACTTTTCCGTTATGTATGTCTATACAGGGTCTGAATTCCACGGCCCCCTCCTTATGCCTCTATAACATCGCTCATATCATACAGCCCGGGTCCCTTTCCTGCCAGGAACTTTGCTGCTTCCACCGCGCCCTTTGCAAATACGGCTTTGCTGTATGCTCTGTGCGAGAAGGTTATCACCTCATCCGTGCCGGCAAAGATCACATCGTGGTCACCCACTATAGTGCCGCCGCGGACAGCGCTGATCCCCAGCTCTTTCTTATCCCTCTTCTGCCTGCGCTGCGAACGGTCATATACATACTCATACTGCCCGTTCATCTCCTCGTTGATGGAGTCTGCCAGCGCCAGGGCTGTGCCCGAAGGCGCATCCAGCTTAAGGTTATGATGCTTCTCAACAATCTCGATGTCGAAACCTGCAGGCGCAAACTGCGCTGCCGCCTCCTTAAGAAGCTTAAGCAGTACGTTTATACCCAGAGACATGTTAGCCGATTTTAAAACCGCAGTCTTTTTGATGCTCTCGGTAGTAGCGCGCTTAACCTGCTCCTCGCTTAAACCTGTTGAACAGAGCACTACCGGCATCTTCTTCTCTTCACACCAGTCAAGCAGCGCGTCCACTGCGGGAGCCGCTGTAAAGTCTATGACCACATCAGCCTCTACATTACAATCAGCCAGCGACTTAAATACCGGATACTCATTCTGAATACCGTCAAACAGATCAATACCTGCAACGATCTGTGCATCAG